>NZ_JBEOXI010000029.1:0-49336 GCF_040296465.1 Streptomyces sp. NPDC002130 | reverse complement strand
ACCGTCCGTGAAGGCCGGTGCCCGGCCGCCGCCGGGTCAGGCCGTCACACGCCCGCGCGCTCCGGCTCCGCCGCGTCCGTCCGCTGGGCCGGGAGGCCCTTCTTCGCCGCGCGCTTCTTCGCCCGGCGCTCCTTGCGGAGTTCGACCATCGCGTACAGCGTCGGGACCAGCAGCAGCGTCAGCAGCGTCGACGTGACCAGGCCGCCGATCACGACCACGGCCAGCGGCTGGGCGATGAAGCCGCCCTCGCCGGTGATGCCGAGGGCCATGGGCAGCAGGGCGAAGATCGTCGCCAGGGCGGTCATGAGGATCGGGCGCAGCCGGTGCCGGCCGCCCTCGATCACGGCCTCGACGACGCCGTGACCCTGCTTGCGGTACTGGTTGATCAGGTCGATCAGCACGATCGCGTTCGTCACCACGATGCCGATCAGCATCAGCATGCCGATCATGGCCGGGACGCCCATCGGGGTGCCGGTGGCGATCAGCAGGCCGATCGCGCCGGTGGCGGCGAACGGGATGGAGACGAGCAGGATCAGCGGCTGGACCAGGGACTTGAAGGTGCCGACCAGCAGCATGAAGACGATCGCGATGGCCGCCAGCATCGCCAGGCCCAGGTTGGCGAACGCCTCGTCCTGGTCCTCGGAGACACCGCCGATCGACGCCGTGGCGCCGTCCGGGAGCTTCAGCGCGTTGATCTTCGACTGGAGCTGGGCGCTGACCGCGCCGGTGTTGTCGCCGGTCGGCTTCGCGGTGACGGTGGCCGCGCGCTGGCCGTCGATGCGGGTCATCGAGACCGGGCCGTCGACCTGCTTCACCGTGGCGATGTCGCCGAGCTTCACCGCGCCGCCGAGGCGCAGTTCCTGAAGCTGCTTCAGGGTCTTGGCGGGCTTGGCCGAGCGGATGACGACATCGCGCTCGGTGTCGTCCAGGACCGCCTTGGCCGCGGTGGTGCCGCGAACGGCCTGGGCGACGGCGGCGCCGAGCGTCTGGTCGTTGAACCCGGCCGCGGCAGCCTTGTCGTTGGCCTTGACCGAGATGCGCGGCACGCTGGTCGCGAGGTCGCTGCTGACGTCCGTGACGTCGTCGAGCGAGGCGACCGTCTTGCGGACCTCCTCGGACGCGGCGCGCAGGACGTCGGCGTCGGCGGCCTTCACGACCACGCTGAGGTCCTGGCTGCCGAAGCCGTCACCGGCGGCGACGGTGGTCGTGCCGATGCCCTTCAGCCCGGCCAGGCCCTTCTCGATGCTGCTCTGGACGTCCTCGTAGGACGCCGAGTCGTCCAGCATCACCTGGTACGAGGCCTGGTTGGTGTCCGTGCCGCCGCCGAAGGCCGCCATGAATCCGGACGAGCCGACCGTGACCTGGTAGTCCTTCACGCCCTCGGTACCGGCGAGCAGCCGCTCGACCTTCTTCGCCTGGGCGTCGGTGGCCGCCAGGCTGGTGCCGGGCTTCAGCTCCTGCTTGACGGTGAGGACTTCCTGCTCGCCCTGGTCGAAGAAGTTCGTCTTCAGCAGCGGCGCCATGCCGAACGTGCCGACCAGGACGACGATCGCGATGGCCACGCTGGTGAGGCGGCGGCGGGTCGCGAAGCGCAGGACAGGGACGTAGATGCGCTGGAGGCGGCTCTTGGCCTCCTTCTCCTCAGCGATCCGGCGTGCCTCGTCCGCGTCCTCGGGGGTGCCCTTCGGGGGCCGCAGGAACCAGTACGACAACACCGGTACGACCGTCAGGGAGACGAGGAGCGACGCCAGCAGCGCGGCCGTGACCGTCAGGCTGAACGAGCCGAACAGTTCGCCCACCATGCCGCCGACCAGTCCGATCGGCAGGAACACCGCGACCGTGGTGAGCGTCGAGGACGTCACCGCGCCCGCGACCTCGCGCACGGCGTTGAGGATGGCCGAGTGGCGCTCCTCGCCGTAGCCGAGGTGGCGCTTGATGTTCTCCAGGACCACGATCGAGTCGTCGACGACCCGGCCGATGGCGATGGTCAGGGCGCCCAGGGTGAGGACGTTCAGCGACAGGTCGCGCGTCCACAGCACGATCAGGGCGAGGACCACGGACAGCGGGATGGACACCGCCGTCACGAGGGTCGAGCGGATCGACGCCAGGAAGACGAGGATCACCAGGACGGCGAAGAGCAGACCGAGCGCACCTTCGGTGGTCAGGCCCTTGATGGACTTGGACACGGCCGGGCCCTGGTCGCTGACGACCGTGAGGTTCGCGCCGGACCCGAGGTCCTTGCGGAGGTCCGGGAGCTTGTCCTGGACGGCGTCGGAGATGGCGACCGCGCTGCCGTCGCGGTCCATCGTCACGGCGACCGAGAGGCTCGGCTTGCCGTCGGTGCGGGTGATGGAGTCGGCCGTGGCCTCCTGCTGCTTCACGGTGGCGACGTCACCGAGGCGCACCGGCTTGCCCTTGCCGGGCTCGCCCGTGACCATCAGGTCCTGGATCTGGCGCAGCGAGGTCAGGCCCCCGCCGACCTGGACCGTGCGGTTGGCGCCGTCCTCGTCGAAGGAGCCGGCCGGGACGGTCGCGCCGCCCGCCTGGAGCGCCTGGGAGAGGGACTGCGAGGTCAGACCCGCCTTGGCGAGCTTGGCGTCGTCGGGCGTGACGGTGACCTGGAGGTCGCGCACACCGTCGACGGTGACCTGGCCGACGCCGTCGATGCTCTTGAGGTCCGGCACGACGGTCTTGTCGAGCTGGTCGGCCAGGGCCTGCTGGTCACGGCCGGAGGTGACGGCGAGGACGACGGTCGGGATGTCGTCCGTGGAACCGGCGACGACCTGCGGGTCGACGTCGTCCGGAAGCTGGACGCGGGCCCGGTTGACGGCCTGCTGGACGTCGGCGACCAGCTGCTCGGTGCCGTTGCCGTAGTCGAAGGACGCCATGATCACGGCGTTGCCCTCGCTGGCGGTGGAGGTGACGCCGCTGATGCCGTCGACGCCTTCGAGGCTGTCCTCGATGGGTTCGACGACCTGCTTCTCGACCACGTCCGGCGACGCGCCCTGGTACGGCGCCAGCACGGACACCATGGGCAGTTCGATGGTGGGCAGCAGCTGCTGCTTGAGCTGGGGTATCGCGATCGCCCCGAAGACGAGCGCGATGATCGACATCAGCCCGATCAAGGCCCGTTGCGCGAGGCTGAACCTGGACAGCCAGGACATGGGTGAAGGTCTCTCTTCTGTTAACGGCAGAAGCGGCAGCGGGCGCGCAGATGAGCGCCCGCCCCTACACCCTGAGCCATGGGGGGACGGTGTTTCGTAGACCCCAGGTCCATTTCCTTATGCGGCGCATACTCCGGCCGCAGTACGCCCGGGTCGAGCTCACTCCACCCTTGGTCGGACCAGGCCGGACTCGTACGCGGTCACCACGAGCTGGGCGCGGTCGCGGGCGCCCAGCTTGGCCATGGCCCGGTTGACGTGCGTCTTCACGGTCAGCGGGCTGACTTCGAGGCGCTCGGCGATCTCGTCGTTGGAGTGCCCGCCGGCGACCAGGACCAGCACCTCGCGCTCCCGGACGGTGAGCGAGTCGAGCCGCTCGCCGCGAGCCGGGTCGCTGTCGCCGTCGGCCGGGTCGTCCGTGGCGAGGAACCGGGCGATCAGACCCGTGGTGGCCGCCGGGGAGAGCAGGGCCTGGCCACCGGCCGCGATGCGGATGGCGTTCAGCAGCTCCTCGGGTTCGGAGCCCTTGCCGAGGAAGCCGGAGGCGCCGGCCCGCAGCGACTGCACGACGTAGTCGTCGACCTCGAAGGTCGTCAGGATGACGACCCGGACGTCGGAGAGGTCGGGGTCGGCGCTGATCATGCGGGTCGCGGCGAGCCCGTCGGTGCCGGGCATGCGGATGTCCATGAGGACGACGTCGGCCTGCTGCTCCTTCGTCAGCCGGACCGCTTCCGCGCCGTCGGAGGCCTCGCCGACCACCTCCATGTCGGGCTCCGAGTCGACGAGCACACGAAAGGCGCTGCGCAGCAGCGCCTGGTCGTCGGCGAGCAGGACACGGATGGTCATGCGGGGTCCTCCCCGGTCGGTGTGCGGTTCTTGACCGGCAGGATCGCATGGACGCGGAAGCCGCCGCCGTAGCGGGGACCGGTGGTGAGGGTGCCGCGCAGGGCGGTGACGCGTTCGCGCATGCCGAGCAGTCCGTGGCCGCCGCCGCTGTCCTGGGGCTCGTGCTCGCCGCTGCCGTCGTCGAGCACGGTGATCTCGATGTGCGGTCCGACGCGGACGACGCTGACCTCCGCCTTGGCCTGGGGCCCGGCGTGCTTCTGCACGTTGGTGAGGGCCTCCTGGATGATCCGGTAGGCGGCCAGGTCGACGGCCGCGGGCAGGGTGGTGCCCTGGTCGGCGCGGGCGACCTCGATGTGCAGGCCGGCGTTGCGGAAGGTGCCGGTGAGTTCGTCGAGGCGGTCCAGGCCCGGGGCGGGTTCGGTGGGGGCCTCGGGGTCGTCCGACTGCCGGAGCAGGCCGACGGTGGCGCGGAGTTCGTTGAGCGCGGAGCGGCTGGCCTCGCGGACGTGCCCGAGGGCTTCCTTGGCCTGGTCGGGGCGCTTGTCCATGACGTGGGCGGCGACCCCCGCCTGCACGTTGACCAGGGCGATGTGGTGGGCGACGACGTCGTGCAGGTCCCGGGCGATGCGCAGGCGTTCCTCGGCGACGCGGCGGCGGGCCTCCTCCTCGCGGGTGCGCTCGGCCCGTTCGGCGCGTTCCCTGATCGCCTGGACGAAGGCGCGGCGGCTGCGGACGGCGTCGCCGGCGGTGGCGCCGATGCCGGTCCAGGCGAAGATCGCGAGATTCTCCTGGGCGTACCAGGGCAAGGGGCCGGCCGACATGGCGGCGCCGGTCAGCACGGTCATGGTGAGCAGGCCGACGCGCCAGGTGGTGGGGCGGTCGGTGGTGGAGGCGACGGTGTAGAGCGCGATGACGGCGGACATCGCGACGGGGGCGCGGGGGTCGCCGGTGAGGGACTCGATGACGGAGAGGGTGCCGGTGAGGGCGAGGACCGTCATGGGGGCGCGGCGCCGGAAGACCAGCGTCGCGGCGCCGAGGGCCATGAGGACGAGGCTGAGAGGGTCGGGGGTGCGCAGGGCCCAGCTGACGCTGTGCTGGTGCCGGGGCTCCACGAAGGAACCGGCGACCATGCAGGTCAGGACGGCCGCGGCCAGGACGGCGTCCATGGCCAGGGGGTGCGCCTTGGCCTGGCATCGGGCCCGCGCGAGGGTGCTCACGGGGGTTTACGGTAGCCGGGGTGGGTGTGCGGGGGTATGGGGGGGCGGGGTCGCGAGGCCGGTTGTACGGCGCTCGGCGTCGGGGCCGGGTGCGTCCGCAGCCCGGCGTGCCGGAGTGCCGCCCTGGGCCGGCACGGGGCTAACCCGGAATCAAGCCGTCGTCGCTGAGGAGCTCCCGGACCTCCTCCAAGGTCGCGTCGGGAGACGGCAGGATCAGTTCCGACGGTTCCAGGGAGTCGTCCGGGAGGGGGTCGCCGAGGTCGCGGACCCTGGCCAGGAGGGCCTGGAGGGTGCGGCGGAAGCCGGGGCCGTCGCCGTTCTCCATTTCCGCCAGGAGTTCGTCGTCCAGCTTGTTCAGCTCGGCGAGGTGGCCGTCGGCCAGACTCACCTGGCCCTCCCCCATGATCCGTACGATCATGTCGCCCTCCTAGGCGTGGACCCCTACTGCTTGTCGAAGCGCGGGGTGTCCTGCGGCTGCTGCTGGGCCTGCTGCTGGCTCGTGCCACCTTCGAGGGCCTGCTGCCCGCTGCTCGGGCCTCCGGCCAGCTCGGCCTTCATGCGCTGCAGCTCCAGCTCTACATCCGTACCACCGGAGAGCCGGTCCAGCTCGGCCTGGATGTCGTCCTTGTGCATGCCGGAGGGGTCGTCGAGGGCGCCGGAGGCGAGCAGCTCGTCGATGGCGCCGGCGCGGGCCTGGAGCTGGGCCGTCTTGTCCTCGGCGCGCTGGATCGCCAGGCCCACGTCGCCCATCTCCTCGGAGATGCCGGAGAAGGCCTCGCCGATCCGGGTCTGCGCCTGCGCCGCCGTGTACGTGGCCTTGATGGTCTCCTTCTTCGTACGGAAGGCGTCGACCTTGGCCTGCAGCCGCTGGGCCGCGAGGGTGAGCTTCTCCTCCTCGCCCTGGAGCGTCGCGTGCTGGGTCTCCAGGTCGGTCACCTGCTGCTGCAGCGCGGCCCGGCGGGAGAGCGCCTCCCGGGCCAGGTCCTCGCGGCCCAGCGCGAGCGCCTTGCGGCCCTGGTCCTCCAGCTTGCCGGACTGCGACTGCAGCTGGTTCAGCTGCAGTTCCAGGCGCTTGCGGGAGGTCGCCACGTCGGCCACGCCACGGCGGACCTTCTGCAGCAGCTCCAGCTGCTTCTGGTACGAGTAATCGAGGGTCTCGCGCGGGTCCTCGGCCCGGTCAAGGGCCTTGTTCGCCTTCGCGCGGAAGATCATCCCCATACGCTTCATGACACCGCTCATGGGCTTCGCGCGCCCCCTTCTGACCGACTCCGGCAGCTGCTCCTGCGACAGAACCCACAGTACGGGCCCTGCATCCATTACCGCACTGTTCGGGGACGGATGCGCTCATCCCCAAGGACGACTGCGTGCGCTCCCGCTCCGGCGTAGGGAGTAGGTGGTCCCCGGGATCTCCGGAGCCGTACACCCCGGGGACCATCCGGAGGCGTACGCAACGTCCCCTCTGTCCCCCTTACTGACGACTGGTGTTGCCGGATCGTTCCCCACCGGGCTGGGGTCCATGCCCGGAAGCCCTTACCCTTGGGTTTTGTGTTCCGTAGCCGTGCGAAGGATGAGAAGGCCCAGGACGCCGACAAGGCGCCGGTGACCGACTCCAGTCAGCCCCGTCACCCCGAGGCCCCCAAGGGCCGCCCCACGCCCAAGCGCAGCGCGGCCCAGTCGCAGCGCCGCAGCGTGGCCAACACGTCGACGACGCGCAAGGAGGCCGCCAAGCGACAGCGCGCGGAGCGCCGTACCGCGATGGAGCGGCAGCGCCAGGCGCTGGCGAGCGGCGACGAGCGGTATCTGCCCGCGCGTGACAAGGGACCGGTCCGCCGGTTCGCGCGCGACTTCGTCGACTCGCGGTTCAACATCGCGGAGTTCTTCCTGCCGATGGCCGTGGTCATCCTCGTGCTGAGCATGGTGCGGGTGGCGGCGCTGCAGAACATCGCGCTGCTGCTGTGGCTCGTGGTGATCGTGCTGATCGTGCTCGACTCGTTCGTCACGTCCTTCCGGCTGAAGAAGCAGCTGAACGAGCGCTTCGCGGGTGAGAACAAGCGCGGCGCCGTCGCCTACGCCCTGATGCGTTCCCTCCAGATGCGCCGGCTCCGGTTGCCGAAGCCGCAGGTCAAGCGCGGAGAGCGGCCCTGACCACGACGCCGTTCTCCGGGGGTGCGGCGGATGCCTGGCTGGACAAGCTGGGCGGGCTGCGCGATGTCGTCCGTCAGGAGCTGGTGGCCCGCCAGCTGGACGAGCAGATAGTCGGCCGGTTCCCGGTCGGTCGGCGCCTGCGGGTGCTCGACGTGGGGATGGGCCAGGGCACGCAGGCGCTGCGGCTGGCCCGGGCCGGGCACCAGGTGACCGGTCTGGAGCAGGACGCGACGATGGTCGCCGTGGCCCGGGAGTCCCTCTCCGGGGAGCCGGAGGGCATCCGGGAGCGGATGCGGATCATCGAGGGCGACGGCCGGGACACCGGCGTGCACTTCCTGCCGGGCAGTTTCGACGTGGTGCTGTGCCACGGCGTCCTGATGTACGTGGAGGAGCCCGACCCGCTGCTGGCGGGGCTCGCGCGGATGCTCGCGCCCGGCGGGCTGCTGTCCCTGCTGGTGCGCAACGGCGACGCGCTCGCGATCCGGCCGGGCCTGTCCGGTGACTGGTCGGGGGCGCTGACGGCCTTCGACACCGTCTCCTACCGCAACCGGCTGGGGCTCGACGTGCGGGCCGACCGGCTGAAGGACCTGACGTCGACGCTCGCGGGGATCGGGGCGCCGCTGCACGCCTGGTACGGGGTTCGGGTGTTCACCGACACGGCGGCGGACGGCGCGGAGGTGCCGGCCGACGTGGAGACGCTGCTCGCGGTGGAGGAGAAGGCCGGGCGGACGGATCCGTACCGCGGGGTGGCCGCGCTGCTGCACCTGTGCGGCGTGCGCGGCTGACACACGGAAGGGGGGCGGGGGCCGACGGCCCCCGCCCCCTCCGGGCTCACGCCTCGGCCGCGTGCAGGCTCATCGGCCCGTAGATCTCCGTGGCGTCCTCGAACAGTCGCACCTGGTCGGCACCGCCCTCCTGGAGGGCCTTCCAGTGCTCTCCGATCCAGGACTCGGCGTCCCCCTGGGTGGGGAACTCCTCCGGCGGCACCGCGGGCTGGACCTCCGTCCCGTCGGTCTTCTCGAACCGCCACGTCCATGCCGCCATGTACGCCTCCCATGTGTGTGAGCACACTGCACAGCGAAAGCCGGATCTTGGTCCGGCTCCTCCTCAGAGCGTAAGCGCTCCGCCGGGTGGGGCGTTATAGGCCTTGCGAGTGCGCGTAATCGGGCGCGTTCGGGTTGTTGCGGGCTGGTCGCGCAGTTCCCCGCGCCCCTTCAGGGGCGTCTCCATCACGCGTGTCCCATGCTCACGGGTGAGAATCGTTGCGTGGAACTCACTCTGCTCGGCACCGGCGCCCCCGCGGGACTCCCCCGCCCCGACTGTCCCTGCGCGGCCTGTGCGGCCGCCCTCGGTCCCGACGCGCGGGCGGCCACCTCGCTGCTCCTGGACGGGGCGCTGCTGCTCGACCTGACGCCGGGCGCGGCGTTCGCGGCGGCGCGGGCGGGGCGTTCCCTGACCGGTGTACGGCAGGTGCTGCTGTCGCATCCCCACGACGGGCCTGCGGTCGAGGTGCCCGCCGGGCTGCCGCAGCCCGGACGGGTGCCGGACGGGCGGGAGTTGACGCTGCTGACGGGGCACCGGGTGCGGGCGGTGGCGCTGGACGCGCCGGGCACGGGGTACGCGGTGACCGGGCCGGAGGGACAACGGCTGCTGTATCTGCCGCCGGGCGGAGCGCCGGCGGGTCTGGAGCAGCCGGCCGAGTCGTACGACATGGTCCTCGCGGACGTCGTGGGGCGGCCGGACGCGCTGGCCAGGCTGCGGGCGGTGGGGGCGGTCGGGCCGACGACCGACGTGGTCGCCGTTCACCTGGATCACGACCTGCCGCCCGGCCCCGAGCTCGGGCGGCGGCTCGCGGCGGCCGGGGCGCGGGCCGTGCCGGACGGGGTGACGCTGGTGGTGGGTGCGTACGAGGACGTGCCGGACGTGCCGCGGCGGACCCTGGTGCTGGGCGGGGCGCGGTCGGGCAAGTCGGTGGAGGCCGAGCGGAGGCTGGAGGCCTTCCCGGACGTGCTGTACGTGGCGACGGGCGGGTCGCGCAACGGGGACACGGAGTGGTCCTCGCGGGTGGCGGCCCACCGGGACCGGCGGCCGGGGTCGTGGCGGACGGTCGAGACCTGCGATCTGGTGCCGTTGCTGGAGGCCGAGGGGCCGCCCCTGCTGATCGACTGTCTGTCCTTGTGGCTGACCGACGCGATGGACTCCGCCGGGGCGTGGGACGACGCGGTGTGGGCGGAGCGCGGGGAGAAGGTGCTGCGGGAGCGGGTGCGCGAGCTCACGGAGGCGGTGCGGGTCACCCGGCGGACGGTGGTCGCCGTGTCGAACGAGGTGGGGTCCGGGATCGTGCCGTCGACCGCGTCGGGAAGGCGCTACCGGGATGAACTCGGGCGGCTGAACGCGCGGTTCGCGGACGAGTGTGAGCATCTGCTGCTGGTGGTGGCGGGGCAGGCGATGGTGCTGCGGGGCTGAGGCGCCTCCCCCTCAGCCTCCGTCTACAAAGCTGTTCGGGCGATCACCCGGTAGGTGTTCGCGAAGCGCGTGCGGCGGGCCACCGGGGCGATGAGGTGGTCCGCCAGTGCCGCCACGGCCACCAGGGGGGCGCCGGCGCGCAGCAGGGCCGTTCGGGCGTGCCGCTGCACGGGGGGCGGGGGGATCGCCCGCCAGGGGGTGTCCGGGGCGGGCAGCGCGTGGGAGAGGGCCAGGGACGTGGCGCCCGCGAGGTCGTGGGGGACGTGGACCGGGCGGTGGTCGAGCGTCAGGATCGTGCAGCCGGCCGACTCCAGTTCCGCGCGGACGTTCTGCGGGGGCAGCAGGTGCAGGTGGCGCGGCTGGTCGTAGGGGAGCCACCAGCGGCCCAGCAGGGCCGCGAAGACGCTGCGGGGGCTCAGGGTCTCGATGAGCAGGTGGCCGCCCGGGCGCAGGACGGAGAGGGCGGCCCGGAGTTCCGCTCGGGGGTCCGGCGTGCCCTCCAGGTGGTGGAGCATGCTGACCACGTCGTAGCGGGCGCGCAGGGGGCCGGCGATCCGGGGGTCCGTCAGGCGGCCGACGTGGGCTTCCTCGACGCGGTCGGCCGTGCGGGCGCGGACCACGCGCGGGGTGGGGTCGAGGCCGTCGAAGCTGGTGTAGGGAAAGAACTGACGGGCCGTGGCGGGGAAGCGGGCGTGGCCCGTCCCGACGTCCAGCCAGCTCTCCGGCTCGCCGCAGCGCAGCATCGCGCGGGCCGCCGAGCGGTGGCGACGGGGGCTGCCGCGCAGGGCGAGGAGGCCGTCGCTCGCCGGGTCCCTGGGCGTCCCGCGCGCGGTCCGGTGGTAGAGCGCGAGACCCTCCACCGTGAGGCGGGGGTTCTGGAAGGTGTGGCCGCACTCCCGGCACGCGTCGACGGTGAAGCTGCCCGGCTTGTACTGCCGCAGGTCACCGGTGCGCAGCCGGTTCCGCAGCTGTGCGGAGCCGCACCAGGGGCAGTCCTCCCGGCGCGGTTCGTGGACCGGTGCGGTCGCCTGGGAGACGGGGAGTGCGGACGAGGCGGGGTGTGCGGGCATGGGCGGCTCCCGGGCGCGACGGCGTACGGCGAGGACGTACGGCGGGGACGTCGCACGACCGTGTACGACCACGTACGACCGCCTACGGCCGTGTACGACAATCCGCTGCAAAACGGAACGTATGGGATGCCGATCTCGGGTGCAACGACGTCGCCCTCACGGAGTGGTGATGTGGCGCCGTGCTGTTCGACCCGGGCCGGTACTGTTCGGCGAATGAGCTCGCTTAATCTCGACGACTTCACCGATCTGATCGAGCGTCCGGACGGCGGGATCCGCCGTGACGCCGAGGCGCGCCGGGAGCGACAGATCGTGCCGCCCGGGTCGCTGGGCCGACTCGACGAACTGGGTGAGTGGCTGGCGGCGGCGCAGTCCGCCGTGCCGGTCCGGCCGGTCGAACGGCCGCGGGTGGTGCTCTTCGCCGGTGACCACGGCATCGCCGAGCTGGGCGTCTCGGCCCGGCCGGCGGGCAGCGCCGGGGAGTCGGTGCGCGAGGTGCTGGAGGGCGGCCGGCCCGTGTCGGTGCTGGCACGGCGGCTGGGCGTGCCGGTGCGGGTCGTCGACATGGCCCTGGACTGCGACCCCGAGGCCTTGCCGGCGGACGTCGTACGGCACCGGGTGCGGCGCGGCAGCGGGCGGATCGACATCGAGGACGCGCTGACCCCCGAGGAGGCCGAGGCGGCCTTCCTGGCCGGGGTCGCGGTGGCCGACGAGGAGGCCGACTCGGGCACGGACCTGGTGGTGCTCGGCGATGTGAGCGTCGGCGGCACCACGGTGGCGGGCGTGCTGGTCGCGGCGCTGTGCGGGGTCGACGCGTCGGTCGTGACCGGGCGCGGCGGGCAGGCGATCGACGACCTGGCGTGGATGCGCAAGTGCGCGGCGATCCGCGACGCGCTGCGCCGGGCGCGTCCGGTGCTCGGGGACCAGTTGCGGCTGCTGGCGGCGGTCGGCGGGGCCGACATCGCCGCGATGACGGGCTTCCTGCTGCAGAGCGCGGTGCGCAAGCTCCCGGTGGTGCTCGACGGGGTCGTGGCGGCCGCGTGCGCGCTGGTCGGGCAGCGGATCGCGTTCCGGGCGCCGGACTGGTGGCTGGCCGCGCACGACAGCGGCGAGCCCGGGCAGGCGAAGGCGCTGGACCGGATGGCGCTGGAGCCGCTGCTCACCCATGGTGTGACCGTCGGGGAGGGCGCGGGCGGCCTGCTGGCGCTGCCGCTCGTGCAGGCCGCTGCCGCGCTGGCGGCGGAGCTGCCCGAGAAGCCGAAGGAGTCCGAGGAACCGAAGGGGTCCGGGGAGTCCGAGGGGGCCGAGGAGCCGGGTGGGTCCGAGGAGCCGGGTGGGCCGGAGGCCTCGGAGGCGGCGCCCGCCGGGCAGTAGCGGTCCCGAGATCCAGGTCACTCACGCCTGGCTCAACTTCGTCCCGTTCCGGCCGGTCTTGGAATGTGGTGTCGGTTTGACCGAGTCACAGACACCCTCAGACCACGCCGTGCACGGACGAGGACGACCGCCGGATGACCACGCTCGCCCGCTGGGCCCGCGCCGAATGGGGTGCGCTGTACGCCGCGGTGCGCGGGCCGCTGGCCGAGCGGCGGTGGCGGGCCGCGCCGTTGGCGGTCGGGGCCGTGTGCCTCACGGCCGTGCTGCACGTCGTGCACAGCCAGGCGTGGGGCTACCAGCTCGTGCAGAGCGCCGGTGGCGTGCGTGCCGAGGACCCGTTGTGGCTCGCGCTGCTGCGCACGCCGCTGTCGCTCTTCGTGCCCGCGCTGGATCTTCCGGTGTGGGGCGCGCTCGTCCAGATCCTGCTGGTCTTCGGCATCGCCGAGCTGTGCCTGGGCCGGTGGCGCACCCTGGCCCTCGCCTACGTCGCGACGCTCGCGGGCACGCTGTACGCGCGCCTGGGCATCTGGCTGGGCCCGGACTCGCCGCTCGGGCTGCCCGCCTCGGACGCCCGGGTCGTGGACACCGGGCCGTCGGCGGCGGTGGTGGGCCTGGCCGTCTTCCTGGGCCGGCGCCACCGCGCGTACGTCACGGCCTCGGTGGTGATCGTGGCGATGGTGGTCGAGGTCGCACTGAAGGAGAACCTCGCGGGCAAGGAGCACCTGGCGGCGATCGTGGCGGTACTGGTGCTGTGCGCGGCGGGCGAGCTGCGTCAGCGGCGTTCGAGGGAGCGGGTCGGCTCAGGGTCGGGCGCGCCGCCGATCCAGTCCTGAACAGCTCGCATGGGAGTCGCCCAGCGGCGGTCGTGGTGGTAGGAGCGCAGGGCGGATCTGGCCCGGGCGCGGGGCCTGTTGCGGTAGAAGCGTTTGGCCCACGGGGAGGTGGGCCGGGCCAGCCGTACGGCCGCGACCAGGGCGACGAGCGGGATGATCACGCCGAGGACGGCGAGCCGGACCTTGCCCTTGAACAGGGCGATGAGGGCGAACGCGAAGTTGACGAGGACGTTGACCAGGACGACGGCGCGGTTCTGCTGCTGGTCCTCGTCGAGGTCGTTGACGCCCAGCGGCGAGAAGCCGATCAGGAGCAGGCCGACCAGGGAGGCGGTGAGGACGACCATCTCCACGCTCTTGCGGCCGTCGGGGCTCCAGTAGACGTCGGCGAGATGCAGGACCAGGGCGAACTCGTCGAGGACGAGGCCGGCGCCGATGCCGAAGAGCACCGCGGCCAGGCACGACCCGAAGCCGTGCTGGCCGCCCGCCACCGCGCCGAAGCCGCCGACGATCGTCAGGATGACCCCGGGGACCACGTGGTGGACATGGACGCCACCGCTGCTGACGTTGCCGAAGGGGCCTCTGCCCGCCCGGATGAGGCGGGTGATGAGCCGGGTGATCAGGAAGGTCAGCACGAAGGCGACGAGAGCGAGAAGCAGCGGCAGCTTGCCGGGTTCGATGATGTTCCGCTCCAGCCATCCCATATGTGAACTTTATCCTCGGCTGCCGTACCCGCTCTCCTGACCGGCCGGTAGCCTGCGCCGGTGCCCAGAACCTCGTCCTTCGACGGCCTCCGCTTCGCCTTCGGCACCCTCACGGTGATCCCCGTCCGGGTGACCCGGTGGGACCGGGAGGCCGCACGCGGCGGCATGCTGTGCGCTCCGCTGGCGGGTCTCGCGGTCGGTGCCGCCGCCGCCGGGCTCGGGCTGGCGCTGCTGTTCCTCGGCGCGGGCGCACCTCTCGCCGCCGTGGCGAGTGCCGCCGTGCCGGCCGCCCTCACCCGGGGGCTGCATCTCGACGGGCTCGCGGACACCGCCGACGGGCTGGGCAGCGGGAAGCCCGCCGAGGACGCGCTGCGGATCATGAAGCAGTCCGACATCGGGCCGTTCGGGGTCATCACCCTCGTCCTCGTCCTGCTCGCACAGGTCGCCGCGCTCGCCCAGGCGTACGACGCCTCCTGGGCCCGGGGCGCGTGCGCCACAGTCGTCGCGGCGGCCCTCGCCCGGCTGGCCCTTACGCTGGCGGCCCGGGCCGGGGTTCCGGCGGCCCGGCCGGAGGGGCTGGGCGCGGCGGTCGCGGGCGTGGTGCCGGTGCGGGGCGCGGTGCTCGCCGTGGTGGCCGTCACGGTGGCCGCGGCAGCGGCGGGTGCCCTCTTCGGGCCGTACGGCGTGATCCGCACGGTGCTCGCGGCCGTCCTCGCCCTGGCCGCCGCCGAGGTGCTGCTGCGTCACTGCACGCGCCGGTTCGGCGGGGTCACGGGGGACGTCTTCGGCGGTCTGGCGGAGACGGCGGCGACCACGGCGCTGGTCGTTCTGTCACTGGGCTGAAACGATCTCCTCGTGACTCTCCTGCACGGGCCGCTCGGCCGCTGGCTTCCTGCCCCGACACACAAGTGATCGGGGGACGTCATGCCGAAGCTGCGCCGCGCCCTGGCCTGGCTCGTCGATTTCGCACTGGTGGTGGCGCTGGCCTCGGCGCTCGCCGTGCTCACCTTCCACCGGGTCTCCGCGCTCGTCACCGACGTGCCCGAGCTGGCCACCCGCGGCGGTTTCGACCTGCTGACCTCGCGCGGTGACGTGCTCGACGCCTCGCAGGACCTCGGGCTCTCGCTGTGGAACAAGTCGGTGCTGTACGTCGGGCAGGCCTTCGGGCTGCTGGTGCTGACGGTGTTCCTCAACCAGTGGGCGTGCCTGTCCCTGGCCGGGCGCACGGTCGGCAAGGCCCTGGTGGGACTGAAGGTCACGACAAACTCCCCGCGCAGGGTCAGGGCGGCGCGCCGGGCCGCGGTCACCACCGCCGCGGACGTCGCCGTGTACGCCGTGGCCTGCGTGCTGCTGGTCGAGGGCCAGGTCGTGCTGTCGGTGCTGGTGTGGGCCGTCGCGGTGGTGCTGTTCCTGCTGAACGCGCTGCCGGTCCTCTCCCCCGCCCGCCGCTCCCTCGCCGACCGGTTCGCGGGCACCTCCGTCACCGGGATCGGGCTCAGCAGTCCCGTCGCCATGCCCCCAGTTCGTACTTCTTGAGCAGCGAACTGAGCTTCAGGCGGCGCGAGTCGGCGCAGAAGCGGCGGGTGGGAACCTCGTACTCGACGTGGAAGACGGCCTTGCCGGCCGCCACGAACGGCTTGAGGGCCGTGCACTCGCGGTACTGGGCGCACTGTTCGTTGACCGCGAAGTCGAAGTCGCCGACCAGTTCCGGGATCTGGTCCAGGTCGTTCTTGAGGCCGACGGCCAGGCCCCGGTCGTGGGCGAGCCGGGCGATGAGGCGGTTGTAGCGCAGCTGGTCGGTGGCCGTGAGCGGGAAGCCCGTGTCGTTGCGGTAGCCGTCCATGTTGTCGGGTTCCACCGCGTCGAAGCCCTTGTCGCGGCACATGTCGATCCGGGCCGCCATGAGCGGCTCCAGGACGTCGGTGCGGCGGATGTCGAGCCAGCGCTCGCCCTTCCAGCCGTTGCCGCGGCCGAGGACCCGCTCGGGGAAGTCACCGGCGTCCGGGCGGAACTCCTCCCAGGCGCCCGTGGAGAGGTAGCAGATGACCTTGCGGTCCTCGTCGTGCAGCCGGGCGACGGTGTCCCCGGAGTGGTCGAAGCCGTCGATGTCGTAGACCGGCACGTCGACGGAGGTGTCCAGGCGCCCGCTGAGCTGCCACTGCCAGGCGGTGCCGGGGCGGGGCTGCCAGCGGGGGCCGGGCTTGTCGTCGGGGGCCCTGGAACATCCCGCGAGCAGCAGGACGAGCAGGGCGGCGAGCAGGGACGGGCGTCTCACGGGGCGAATCTCCGTGGTGTCTGGGAGGGGCGCAGGGCGTACGGCAGTGTGCCGCCGCCGGTGCCGTACCAGTCGCGGTGCCGGTGCGGGGGCGGACAGCAGGAGCCGTTCGCGACCCATCATCGGCAGGACGGTGGCCGCGGCCACGTGACGGGACCGCCCTGCGGCGAAGACGGCCCCGGCCGGGGCGGCACCGGGCAGTGTGACCCGGTTCACCGGTGTGAGGGATCAGGAAATGGCCACTACGCCACCGACGGGTGAACGCCCGCAGGAATGAGCGAACGAGGCCACGCGCGTAGTCTCGTCGTCGAGTGTTCGCCGCACCGGGGAAGGCCCCGTGAGACCAGCCCTAGAAGGTCGACATAGGGTCGGCTGTCGGGCCCGGTCGACCCACACCGTTCGACCCCAGAAACTTCACATCGGAAGCGAGATTTCACCACCGTGACTGCTCTCACTCTCAGCACCGCCGCGGCGCCCGGTCTGCGGGCCGACGCGATCGTGATCGGTGTCGCCAAGGGTGCCAAGGGGCCGGTCGTCGCACCGGGCGCCGAGGCCGTGGACAAGGCGTACGACGGCAGGCTCGCCGGCGTTCTGGAGACTCTCGGCGCCTCCGGCGGCGAGGGCGAGGTGACGAAGGTGCCGGCGCCGTCCGGCTTCAAGGCACCGCTCGTCCTGGCGGTCGGCCTGGGCGCGGTCCCGGAGAAGGACGCCGACTACGACACCGAGGCCCTGCGCAAGGCCGCCGGTGTCGCCGCCCGCGCCCTGGCCGGGTCCAAGAAGGCCGCCTTCGCACTGCCGCTCAGCGACGCCGCCGACGCGGGCGCGATCGGGGAGGGCGCGCTGCTCGGCGCGTACTCCTTCGACGCCTACAAGGACAACGGCAAGGACCCCAAGGCGAAGAACGGCAAGGCTCCCCTCGCCGAGGTCGCCCTGCTCGGGGGCAAGCCCCGCGACAAGGCGTACAAGGCCGCCGTCGAGCGGGCCGTGGCCGTGTCCGAGGAGCTCAACCGCGCCCGCGACCTGGTCAACACCCCGCCGAACGACCTGAACCCCGAGTCGTTCGCCGCGATCGCGCAGGCCGCGGCCAAGGAGCACGGCATCAAGGTGCAGGTGCTCGACGAGAGGGCTCTGGTCAAGGGCGGCTACGGCGGCATCCTCGGCGTCGGCGCCGGCTCGGCGGCGGGCCCGCGTCTGGTCAAGCTGTCGTACACCTCCTCGAAGGCCAGGAAGCACCTCGCCCTCGTCGGCAAGGGCATCACGTACGACTCGGGCGGCATCTCGCTGAAGCCGGCCGGTCACAACGAGACGATGAAGTGCGACATGAGCGGTGCGGCCTCGGTGTTCGCCGCGGTCGTCGCCGCTGCGCGTCTCGGCCTGGAGGTCAACGTCACCGGCTGGCTCGCCCTGGCCGAGAACATGCCCTCCGGGTCCGCGACCCGTCCGGGTGACGTGCTGCGGATGTACAGCGGCAAGACGGTGGAGGTGCTCAACACCGACGCCGAGGGCCGGCTGGTGCTCGCGGACGCCCTGTGGGCGGCGTCGCAGGAGAAGCCGGACGCGATCGTGGACGTGGCGACGCTGACCGGGGCGATGGTGCTGGCACTGGGCAACCGGACGTTCGGGATCATGGGCAACGACGACGCGTTCCGCGCCGCGCTGTGCGAGGCCGCCGAGGAGGTCGGGGAGCCGGCGTGGCCGATGCCGCTGCCGGAGCACCTGCGCAAGGGCATGGACTCGCCCACGGCCGACATCGCGAACATGGGCGAGCGGATGGGCGGCGGCCTGGTCGCCGGTCTGTTCCTGCGCGAGTTCGTGGGCGAGGGCATCACCTGGGCGCACCTGGACATCGCCGGCCCGGCCTTCAACGAGGGCGGGCCCTTCGGGTACACGCCGAAGGGCGGCACGGGGACGGCCGTGCGGACGCTGGTTCGGCTGGCCGAGCTGACGGCTTCGGGTGACCTTGGCTGAGTTCGCCTCCTAGCTCGGTCTCGCCTGTTGTGTGGCGGGTGCGGGGGCGTGGGGGCTGTTCGCGCAGTTCCCCGCGCCCCTCAGGGGGCACGCGCCCCTTCGGGACGTGGCTCATCTGAACGTGGGGCGTCTCACACCGCAGCCCGGCGTCTCCTTGTGTGCCGACAAGTGCGAAGATGGGGCTCGGCAGGACAGGGCCCCACCGAAGGGCCGAAGAACGAGCGGCCGGACACCAGCCGCCTGCCGGTCATCGAAGACCGGCTCACGGCGCACATGCATGGAGGACGTGACGTGGCGAACGACGCCAGCACCGTTTTCGACCTAGTGATCCTCGGCGGTGGCAGCGGTGGTTACGCCGCGGCCCTGCGCGGGGCGCAGCTGGGCCTGGACGTCGCCCTGATCGAGAAGGACAAGGTCGGCGGCACCTGCCTGCACCGGGGATGCATCCCCACCAAGGCCCTGCTGCACGCGGGCGAGATCGCCGACCAGGCCCGCGAGAGCGAGCAGTTCGGTGTGAAGGCCTCCTTCGAGGGCATCGACATCGCCGGGGTCCACAAGTACAAGGACGGCGTGATCGCGGGCCTGTACAAGGGCCTGCAGGGGCTCGTCGCCTCCCGGAAGGTGACGTACATCGAGGGTGAGGGCCGCCTGTCCTCCCCCACCTCCGTCGACGTGAACGGCCGCCGCGTCGAGGGCCGCCACATCCTGCTCGCGACCGGCTCCGTGCCGAAGTCGCTGCCCGGCCTGGACATCGACGGCAACCGGATCATCTCCTCCGACCACGCCCTCGTCCTGGACCGCGTGCCGAAGTCCGCGATCATCCTGGGCGGCGGCGTCATCGGCGTCGAGTTCGCCTCCGCCTGGAAGTCCTTCGGCACCGAGGTCACGATCGTCGAGGGCCTGAAGCACCTCGTCCCGGTCGAGGACGAGAACTCCTCCAAGCTCCTGGAGCGCGCGTTCCGCAAGCGCGGCATCAAGTTCAACCTGGGCACCTTCTTCCAGAAGGCCGAGTACACCCAGGACGGCGTCAAGGTGACCCTCGCCGACGGCAAGGAGTTCGAGGCCGAGGTCCTGCTGGTGGCCATCGGCCGCGGCCCGGTCTCCCAGGGCCTGGGCTACGAGGAGCAGGGCGTCGCCATGGACCGCGGCTACGTCCTGGTCGACGAGTACATGCGCACGAACGTGCCGACCATCTCCGCCGTCGGTGACCTCGTCCCGACCCTCCAGCTCGCGCATGTCGGCTTCGCCGAAGGCATCCTGGTGGCGGAGCGCCTGGCCGGTCTGAAGACCGTTCCGATCGACTACGACGGTGTCCCGCGGGTGACGTACTGCCACCCCGAGGTCGCCTCCGTCGGTATCACCGAGGCCAAGGCCAAGGAGATCTACGGTGCGGACAAGGTCGTCGCTCTGAAGTACAACCTCGCGGGCAACGGCAGGAGCAAGATCCTGAACACCGCGGGCGAGATCAAGCTCGTCCAGGTCAAGGACGGTGCCGTCGTCGGCGTCCACATGGTCGGCGACCGCATGGGCGAGCAGGTCGGCGAAGCCCAGCTGATCTACAACTGGGAGGCGCTGCCCGCCGAGGTCGCGCAGCTCATCCACGCCCACCCGACCCAGAGCGAGGCGCTCGGCGAGGCCCACCTGGCCCTCGCAGGCAAGCCCCTCCACGCGCACGACTGACCCCTCGGTCGACGAACGCGACGACACAGACTTCCGCACTTTCCGTAAGGAGCAACCGAAACCATGGCGGTTTCCGTAACCCTTCCGGCGCTCGGTGAGAGCGTCACCGAGGGCACTGTCACCCGCTGGCTGAAGGCCGAGGGCGAGCGCGTCGAGGCCGACGAGCCGCTGCTCGAGGTGTCGACCGACAAGGTCGACACCGAGATTCCTTCGCCCGCCGCCGGTGTCCTGGCCTCCATCAAGGTCGCCGAGGACGAGACGGTCGAGGTCGGCGCCGAGCTGGCCCTGATCGACGACGGCAGCGGCGCGCCCGCCGCCGCCGAGGCCCCGCAGGCCGAGCAGGTCGCCGAGCCCGCTCCCGAGCCGGCCCCGGCCGCCCCGTCCACCGAGCAGGCCGCCCCGGCGCCCGCTCCCACCGCCGACGCCGCCACCGGCGGCGGCTCCGCCGAGGGCACGGACGTCGTCCTGCCCGCGCTCGGCGAGTCCGTCACCGAGGGCACGGTCACCCGCTGGCTGAAGTCGGTCGGTGACAGCGTCGAGGCCGACGAGCCGCTGCTCGAGGTCTCCACCGACAAGGTCGACACCGAGATCCCTGCGCCCACCTCGGGCACGCTGCTGGAGATCGTGGTCGGCGAGGACGAGACCGCCGAGGTCGGCGCCAAGCTCGCCGTCATCGGCGAGGCGGGTGCCGCTCCGGCCGCCGCCCCCGCGCAGGAGGCCCCGGCCGCCCCGGCGCAGCCCGAGCCCGCCCAGGCCCCGGCGCCGCAGCAGGCCGCCCCGGCCCAGCAGGCCCCGGCTCCGGCCCCGCAGGCTCCGTCGGCTCCGGCCCCGCAGCAGCAGACCACCCCGGCTCCCGA
The DNA here is from genome assembly GCF_040296465.1 of Streptomyces sp. NPDC002130. Lineage (NCBI taxonomy): Bacteria > Bacillati > Actinomycetota > Actinomycetes > Kitasatosporales > Streptomycetaceae > Streptomyces > Streptomyces sp. NPDC002130. The sequence goes on along the minus strand of NZ_JBEOXI010000029.1, from coordinate 28,746 downwards.
GCCGGCCCCGGCCGCTCCCGCGCCCGCCCCGGTTCCGGCCCAGGCCCCGGCCGCTCCGGCCGCCGCCAAGCCGGCCGACGACGGCGCCTACGTCACCCCGCTGGTACGCAAGCTCGCCGCCGAGCAGGGCGTCGACCTGGCCACCGTCAAGGGCACCGGCGTCGGCGGTCGTATCCGCAAGCAGGACGTCGTCGCCGCCGCCGAGGCCGCGAAGGCCGCCACCGCTCCGGCTCCGGCCGCCGCCCCGGCTGCCCCCGCCGCCAAGAAGGCGCCGTCGCTGGAGGCCTCCCCCCTCCGTGGCCAGACCGTCAAGATGCCTCGCATCCGCAAGGTCATCGGCGACAACATGGTCAAGGCCCTGCACGAGCAGGCCCAGCTGTCCTCGGTGGTCGAGGTCGACGTCACGCGCCTGATGAAGCTGCGCGGCCGTGCCAAGGACGCGTTCGCGGCTCGCGAGGGCGTCAAGCTCTCCCCGATGCCGTTCTTCGTCAAGGCCGCGGCCCAGGCGCTGAAGGCGCACGCGCCGATCAACGCCAAGATCAACGAGACCGAGGGGACCATCACCTACTTCGACACCGAGAACATCGGTATCGCGGTGGACTCCGAGAAGGGCTTGATGACCCCGGTCATCAAGAACGCCGGTGACCTCAACCTCGCCGGTATCGCCAAGGCCACGGCCGACCTGGCGGGCAAGGTCCGCGCCAACAAGATCACCCCGGACGAGCTGTCCGGCGCGACCTTCACCATCTCCAACACCGGGTCGCGCGGCGCGCTCTTCGACACGATCATCGTGCCGCCGGGCCAGGTCGCGATCCTCGGCATCGGCGCGACGGTCAAGCGCCCCGCCGTCATCGAGACGGAGGAGGGCACGGTCATCGGCGTCCGCGACATGACGTACCTGACCCTGTCCTACGACCACCGCCTGGTGGACGGCGCCGACGCCGCCCGTTACCTGACGGCGGTCAAGGCCATCCTGGAGGCGGGCGAGTTCGAGGTCGAGCTCGGCCTCTGACCCTCTTTCACGGTTGCACGGTGCCCCTGTCCGGAATTCTCCGGGCAGGGGCACCGCCCGTTTTTCAGGGGCGCGGGGAACTGCGCGGGCAACCCCCCACAACCGTCAGCCGAACGACAACCCCACTCCCCCGTGTAAGTCTCGTCTCACCTGCACCAAGACACCCCCACCCGCCCCACCCGCGGCGCGAACCGGCCGTATTGTCTAAACGTCAATCCCGACCGAGGAGCCCTCATGACCGCGCCCGTCATCCACTCGCTCCGCGAGCAGATCCGCGAGCACATCCTGGAGGGGATCATCAGCGGACGCTGGCAGCCGGGCGAGCGGATCGTCGAGCGCCGGATCGCCACCGAGCTGGAGGTCAGCCAGACCCCGGTCCGCGAGGCGCTGCGCGAGCTTGAGTCCCTGCGTCTGATCGAGTCCGCTCCGAACAAGGGCGTGCGCGTCCGCAACCTCACGGCCGCCGACCTGGAGGAGAGCTACCCGGTCCGGGCCGGACTGGAGGCCATCGCCGCCGAGCTGGCCGCCCAGGGCCTCGCGGAGGACTGCACGGCTCTGGAACCCCACGTCACCGCCCTGTACGAGGCCGACCGCGTCGCCGACGGCACCGCCCAGGTCCGCCACACCGTCGCCTTCCACCGCGAACTGGTCCGCGCCGCCGGCAACTCGGTGCTGCTGCACACCTGGGAAGGCCTCGGCATCGAGGTGTTCACGGCCCTGTCCATCCGCTGGCTGGGCACGCAGCAGCAGTCGTACGCCGAGGAGCACGAGGAGCTCGTCGCCGCGTTCAAGCGCCGCGACCCCCGGATCGCCGAACTCGTGAAGGCGCACGTCCTGGGCTGCGCGCCCCGGGCGTGACACTCGAGCACATCCCCGCTCAAAAGCCTCCGACCTGCGAAAACCATTCGAAAACCAGTCACCGCGTGCCACTGCCGGAGGCACCCCGTGCCTACTTTCTCGTGATCAAGAGGTTTTGCCCCTCAACCCTTTGATCGATCATCGATCAGCGAGTTACAGTCGCCGACGGGCTTGCCACCCAAGCCCTCCGCCCTGTCCTGCCAAAGACAAAGGGCACCCCCGATCCCGCATGTGAGGGAACCCCCTTCGACTGAGGAAGGCGGCGACATGACCGACCCCAACGCCATCCAGCCGAGCGAGCTCGACCAGCTCCACGACCGGGACCCCGAGGAGACCGCCGAATGGCAGGCCTCCCTGGACGCGGTCACCAAGGCTGCCGGGCCGCACCGTGCCGCATACCTGATGCGCCGCACGCTGGAGCGCGCCGAGGGCGCCGGCATCGCGCTGCCGAAGCTCCTCGAGACCGACTACGTCAACTCCATCCCGACCTCCGCCGAGCCGGCCGTGCCCGGTGACGAGGCGCTGGAGCAGCGGATCACCGCGTGGAACCGCTGGAACGCGGCCGCGATGGTCACCCGCGGCAGCAAATACGGCGTGGGCGGCCACATCGCCACCTTCGCCTCCGCCGCCTGGCTGTACGAGACCGGCTTCAACCACTTCTTCAAGGGCAAAGAGGCCGACGGCTCCGGCGACCAGCTCTACATCCAGGGCCACGCCTCCCCCGGCATCTACGCCCGCGCGTTCCTCGACGGCCGTCTGGACGAGGAGCAGCTCGACAACTTCCGCCGCGAGGCGGGCGGCAACGGCCTGCCCTCCTACCCGCACCCGCGCCGCCTGCCCTGGCTGTGGGAGTTCCCGACGGTCTCCATGGGCCTCGGCCCGCTGTCGGCCATCTACCAGGCGCGCTTCAACCGCTACCTGACGAACCGCAACATCAAGGACACCTCCGCCTCGCACGTGTGGGCGTTCCTCGGCGACGGCGAGATGGACGAGCCCGAGTCGACGGCGGCCCTGGCGCTGGCGGCCCGTGAGGAGCTCGACAACCTCACGTTCGTCATCAACTGCAACCTGCAGCGCCTCGACGGCCCGGTGCGCGCCAACTTCAAGATCGTGCAGGAGCTGGAGGCCCAGTTCCGCGGCGCCGGCTGGAACGTCGTCAAGACGCTGTGGGGCACGGCCTGGGACGAGCTGTTCCAGCTCGACACCACCGGCGCGCTCGTACGCCGCCTGCGCCAGGTACCCGACGCGCAGATCCAGACGTACCAGACCCGTGACGCGGCCTACATCCGCCAGGACTTCTTCGGCGGCGACCCGGCGCTCGTGGAGATGGCGAAGTTGCTGAGCGACGACAAGATCCTCGAGTGTTTCCACCTCTCGCGCGGTGGTCACGAGTCCCGCAAGGTGTTCGCCGCGTACAAGGCGGCCGTCGAGCACAAGGGCGCGCCGACCGTGATCCTGGCCCAGACGGTCAAGGGCCACACCCTCGGCGAGGGCTTCGCGTCGAAGAACGCCAACCACCAGATGAAGAAGCTGACGGTGGACGAGTTCAAGAACATGCGCGACCTGCTGGAGCTGCCCATCAAGGACAGCGACTTCGTCGACGGCGTGGTCCCCTACGGCCACCCGGGCGCCGACTCCCCCGAGGTCCGCTACCTCCAGGAGCGGCGTGCCGCCCTCGGCGGTCCGGCCCCGGCCCGCCGCGTGCACCCGGTCGCGCCGCTGCCCGCCCCGGCGGACAAGGCGTTCGCGTCCTTCGACAAGGGCTCGGGTTCGCAGAACGTGGCCACCACCATGGCGTTCGTCCGCCTGGTGAAGGACCTCGTCCGCGACAAGGAGACCGGCAAGCGCTGGGTGCCGATCGTCCCGGACGAGGCGCGCACCTTCGGTATGGAGTCGCTGTTCCCGTCGCTCGGCATCTACTCGCCGAAGGGCCAGACGTACGAGCCGGTCGACCGCGACCAGCTGATGTACTACAAGGAGGCCAAGAACGGCCAGATCCTCAACGAGGGGATCACCGAGGCCGGTTCGATGGCCGACTTCATCGCCGCTTCGACGTCGTACGCGACGCACGGCGAGACGATGATCCCGTTCTACATCTTCTACTCGATGTTCGGCTGGCAGCGCACGGCCGACCAGATGTGGCAGCTCGGCGACCAGCTCGGCCGCGGCTTCCTCGTCGGCGCCACGGCCGGCCGTACGACCCTGACGGGCGAGGGCCTGCAGCACGCCGACGGCCACTCCCCCGTGATCGCGGCGACCAACCCGGCGGCGCTGTCGTACGACCCGGCGTTCGCCTACGAGGTCGCGACGATCGTCAAGGACGGTCTGCGCCGGATGTACGGCGAGGCCGCCCCGGGTGAGGACCAGAACGTCTTCTACTACCTGACGGTCTACAACGAGCCGCTGCCGCAGCCCGCGAAGCCGTCCGTCGACGGCATCGACGAGGGCATCGTCAAGGGCCTGTACCGCTTCAACACGGCGGAGTCGGCGGGCATCACGCCCCCCGCGAACGCCCCGCGCATCCAGCTGCTCGGCTCCGGTACGGCGATCCACTGGGCGCTCAAGGCGCAGCAGTTGCTCGCCGAGGAGTGGGGCGTGGCGGCCGACGTGTGGTCGGCGACGTCCTGGAGCGAGCTGCGCCGGGACGCCCTGGAGGCGGACGAGGCGCTGCTGCGCGGCGAGGAGCGGGTGCCGTTCGTCCGGCAGGCGCTCCAGGGCGCCGAGGGCCCGGTGCTGGCGGTCTCCGACTACATGCGCCAGGTCCCGGACCAGATCGCGCAGTGGGTCGAGCAGGACTGGTCCTCGCTGGGCGCCGACGGCTTCGGCCTCTCCGACACCCGTGAGGCGGCCCGCCGCCACTTCGGTGTCGCCGCCGAGTCGATCGTCGTCGCGGCCCTGGCCCAGCTCGCCAAGCGCGGCGAGGTGAAGGCGGCGGCCGTGAAGGAAGCGCGCGAGCAGTACGGTCTGTAGGGGTCTGCGGCCCTCATCGGTCCCGGTCGTTCGTCGACTGCGGGCCGGTGGGGGCTTGTCGCGCAGTTCCCCGCGCCCCTGAAGCAGGCCTGCTCGGGCCCGCCCATTCTCGGGGGCGCGGGGCTGTATCGAATTGCGGCTCCGCCGCGTGGGCGCGACAGGCCCCCCACACACCCGCACCCGAACACGCACCATGATGGCCCTATGCGTGCTGCCCGGCTGATCAAGATGGTGCTGCTGCTCCAGTCCCGGCCCTCCATGACGGCCGCCGAGCTCGCCCGAGAGCTGGAGGTGTCGGAGCGGACGGTCACCCGCGACGCGCAGGCGCTGTCGGAGGCGGGCGTGCCGGTGTACGCGGACCGGGGCCGGGCCGGTGGCTACCGGCTGGTCGGCGGGTACCGGACGCGGCTGACCGGGCTGCACCGCGGCGAGGCCGAGGCGCTGTTCCTGTCCGGGGTGCCGGGGGCGCTGCGCGAGATGGGCCTGGAAGACGCCGCCTCGGCGGCCCGGCTGAAGGTGTCGGCGGCGCTGCTGCCCTCGCTGCGGGACGCCTCCCGGTCGGCGGCGCAGCGGTTCCACCTGGACGCGCCGAACTGGTTCAAGGAGCCGAAGACGCCGGCCCTGCTCCCGGCCGTCGCCGACGCGGTGTGGGACGACCGCCGCATCAGCGCCCGCTACCGGCGCGGGGAGGACGAGGTCGTCCGGGAGCTGGAGCCGTACGGGCTCGTACTGAAGGCGGGCGTCTGGTACCTGTGCGCCCGGGTGGCCGGGCCCGAGTCGTTCCGGGTCTACCGGATCGACCGGTTCACGGCGGTGGACACGGACGGTGAGCGCTTCGAGCGGGAGCCGGACTTCGACCTGCCCGCGTTCTGGGAGGAGCGGGCGGAGCAGTTCGCGCGGTCCATCCTGCGGGCGCGGGTCGTGGTGCGGCTGTCCCCCGACGGGGTGCGCGCACTGCCGTACGCCCTCGACTCGGTGTCCGCCCGGGAGGCCCTGGCGGACGCGGACGCCCCGGACGCGGACGGCTGGGTGACGGTGGCCCTGCCGGTGGAGTCCGAGGAGGTCGCCCACACCCAGCTGGCGGCGCTGGGCCCTGAGGCGGAGGTGCTGGCGCCGGAGAGCCTGCGCGCGCGGTTCGCCGGGGACGCGGCCCGGCTGGCCCGGCTCTACCGGCCCGAGGACGGCGCATAACGATCCCGCCCACTCCGGGTGCGCCCCTGTGTCCCAGGGCCGATGCTTGACCCGTGATGGACGAGACGGAGTTCTGGGAGCTGGTGGACGACGCCCGGGAGGCCGCCGAGGGCGACCCGGAGGAGCAGGCCGACCTGCTCGTGGACCGGCTCGCCCAGCTGGATCCGGACTCGGTCCTGGACTTCGCCCGGCACTTCGAGTCCCGCTACAACCGCGCCTACCGCTGGGACCTGTGGGGCGCCGCCTGGGTGCTGCTCGACGGGGCGAGCGACGACGCCTTCGACTTCTTCCGGTGCTGGCTGATCGGCCAGGGGCGCGAGGTGTTCGAGGGCGCCGTGCACGACCCGGACGCGCTCGCCGAGCTGCTGGACGACTTCGACGAGGAGATCGACGGCGACGGGGAGGAGCTCGGCTACGCGGCGGACGAGGCCTACGAGCAGCTCACCGGGGTGGTCGCCCCCGATCTGGAGATCGCGCCGGCGCCCCCGGAGCCGGAGGGCACGCCGCTCGACTTCGAGAACGAGGGGCTGCTCGCCGAGCGCTACCCGCGCCTGTGGCAGCGCTTCAGGGGCTGATCAGGCGGCCCGGCGGCGGCCTGTGTCGGACGCGATGTACGCGTGGGTCCCCTCGGCCCGCACCGCGTGGTGCAGGGGGGCGGCGTTGGCCTGGTCGAGGGCGGACGCGGTGACCGCGGCCGGGCCCAGGACGACGGTCACGACCGCGCAGAGCACCGCCCAGGGGCCGCACGTGCTCCCCGTCCGCACGTCCGTGTTCCCCGGGGCCTTCGTACGACCGTTGTTCATGGTCCCACCTTCGGTCGGATCTCTGTGGGCACGACCGTAGGGGGCCGGGATCTCAGGACGCTGCGCGTTCGCTGTGGCCTCGCTGTGGACCGTCCGGCCGTCCCTGGAGACGGGCCGCGAGCTGTCTGATCTCGGGCAGGCGGGCGTGCAGGGCGGCGCCCGGGCAGCTGGTCATGTAGCCGTCGTTGTGGCCCGCGAGGGCGGGCAGCCGGGCTGTGGTGCCGGCCGCGTACCGGCTCAGGCCGTTGCTGGAGACCAGGCGGACGTCCGAGCGCGGGTCGGTGCCGCTCAGGCCCAGTTTCCAGGCGGACAGCGCGGCGATCGCGCGGATCATGGGCTGCGGCACGGGCATGCCCTCGGTGAAGGTGCCGAGGGCGGCGATGCCCGTGGTGCGGTGGTTGAAGCCCTGGGTGTGGGCGCCGGTGACGGCGCGCTCCACGCCCCCGGCGCGGCCCTCGTAGATGGTGCCGCAGCGGTCGACGACGAAGTTGTAGCCGATGTCGTCCCAGTCGCGGGTGCCGGTCTGGCCGGTGTAGAGGTCCCGGATGATGCGGGGCGCGTCGGAGCAGTCGTAGCCGTTGGGCGAGTCGGTGTGGTGGACGAAGACGGCGGCGACCCGGTCGTCATAGCGCGGGCGTGGCTGCGCGCGGGCGGCGTCGCCCAGCCAGTGCGCCCGGGGCTCGATGGGCGGGCGCGGGGCGGTGTAGGACGTGGCCGGGGAGCGGGGCGGGGCGGCGCGGGAGCCGGTGTCGGCGGCGTTCTCCACGCCGTGGGCGCACAGGAGCAGCGCGACGACGGCGGCGGCGCCCGGCAGGCAGCCGAACAGCACACGGACCGCGCGCGGCAGGCCGGCTGTGCCGGGTGTCCCGTCGGCGGAGCGCCTGCGTGCGCCCCGCCGCCTTCGGAAGACACGCATGGTCCCACTGTCGGCCTGATGCGGTCCGTCCGCGATGTGTGATGTGCCACCCGGTGGAACCATCGTCACGGTCCGCGTCGTTTTTCCCTGTGCACGCCCGCGACCGATTCCGATCACCCGTGCGCGTGTGACTGATCACCGGGCCCTCCCCCCGCGTATTAAGGGGTTCCGAGAGAAAGGCGGCGTGCGTGGACCTGCTCGACATCCTGCTGTTGCTGGTCGTCCTGGCCTACGCGGCGTCCGGGTACCGGCGCGGGCTGGTGGCCGGCTGTGTGTCGCTGGCGGGCTTCGTGGGCGGTGCGGTCGTCGGCGTGTGGATCCTGCCGTGGGTCATGGACCTGGTGGAGGCGGGCACGACGCGGGCGACGCTGACGGCTGTGTTCACGGTGCTGCTCCCGGCGGTGGTGGGGCACGAGCTGGCGGGGCGCCTGGCGCTGCGGCTGCGGCGGGAGCTGGACCGGGGGCCTCTGCGGGTTGCGGACGGGATCGGCGGGGCGGTGGCCAACGCGGTGGCCGTGCTGATCGTGGCGTGGGTGGCCGCGAGCGTCCTGGGCGCGTCCTCGTCGCCGCTGGTCACCTCGGCGATCCGGGACTCGCGGCTGCTCGGCGCCGTGCAGCGGACGATGCCGGACACCACTCCGGCCTGGTTCTCGGGGGCCACGTCCGCGCTGACGCAGGCGGGCTTCCCGCAGGTCTTCAACCCCTTCGAGAACGAGTCGACGGCCGAGGTCGCCAAGCCGACCGGCGACAGCGTCACGGCGGCCGCCACCGACGCGGCCAAGCGGAGCACGGTGAAGGTGGAGGGCGTCGCGGGCACCCAGGGGCGCGAGGGCAGCGGGTTCGTGTACGCGCGCGAGCGCGTGATGACCAACGCCCATGTGGTGGCGGGCATCGACGAGCCGACCGTGCAGATCGGCGGCGTCGGGCGGACGTACGAGGCGCGGGTGGTGCTCTTCGACCCGCAGAAGGACGTGGCGGTGCTGTACGTGCCGGGCCTCAGGGCGCCCGTGCTGCGGTTCCATGACGACGCCGAGCGCGGTGACTCGGCGGTCGTCGCCGGCTATCCGCAGGACGGCGATCTGAACCTCCAGGCGGCGACGGTCGCGAACCGGGTGCGGGCCACGGGCCAGAACATCTACAACGACGGGACGGCCACCCGGGAGATCTACTCGATCCGCTCCACGGTCCGCCCGGGCAACTCCGGCGGCCCGCTGCTCACCACGGACGGCCGGGTGTTCGGCGTGGTCTTCGCCCGCTCCACCTCGGACGCCGAGACGGGCTACGTCCTGACGGCGGACGAGGTCGCCTCCGACGCGCGGCGCGCAGCGGGTGCGACGGCGCCGGTGGACACGGGAGAGCTGGCCGCGTCGTAGCCCCCGCTCACAGGAAGCGCCCCATCACCACGTCGTCGACGTAGGTCCCGTCGAGCAGGAACTCCTCGGGCATGATCCCCTCGACCACGAACCCCTCGGCCGCGTAGAGCGCCCGGGCCGGGGTGTTGTGCCCGAGGACGCGCAGGGTGATGCGGCGGGCGCCGCGCCGGCGGGCCTCGTCGACGGCGGCCCGGACCAGTGCCCGCCCGACCCCGCGGCCGCGCGCCTCCTCGGCGACGGCGAGGCCCTGGATCTGGCGGACGTGCCGGTTCGAGTCGAGCGGAGTGGGGAAACCGAGGAGGACATAGCCCGCGAGACGGTCACCGAGCTCGGCGACCAGGCAGTCCTCGGGGGCGTACCGCTCGCTGAAGAAGGGAGCGTAGGGCGGCTGCGGCTCGGGCTTCACCGCGTGCAGGGGCGACCAGGCGAGCCGGTCGAGCAGGGCCAGCTCGTCGCCGTCCTCGGTGCGGGCGGTGCGGATGCGCGGTTCGGGGAGCTCGGGCATGGGCGTCACCCTACGGTGAGCGGGTCGAGGCCTTGCAGGGGTTTTACGGGGCCACCCGGCAGGATGGATTCATGGAACATTCAAGATTCGCGGTGGCGGGTGCGTCCGGGCTCATCGGCAGCGCCCTGGTACGGTCCCTGACCGCCGACGGACACGAGGTGCGCCGCCTGGTACGCGGCACGCCCCGCTCGGACGGGGAGGTCCGCTGGGACCCCGAGGGCGGTCGGGTGGACGCGGCCGGGCTCGCCGGGTGCCACGCGGTGGTGAACCTGGCCGGGGCCGGGGTCGGCAACCGGCGCTGGACGGATGCCTACAAACGGCGGATCCGCGACAGCCGGGTGAACGGCACGGCGGCCCTCGCCGAGGCGGTCGCGTCGCTGGACGCGAAGGACCGGCCGCGGGTCTTCGTGAACGGCAGCGCCATCGGCTACTACGGCGAGACCGGACAGCGCACGGTCGACGAGAGCGCGTCCGCGGGAGAGGGGTTCCTGCCCGAGCTGTGCGTCGAGTGGGAGGGAGCCACCGCGCCCGCCCAGGAGGCCGGTGTCCGCACGGTGTTCACCCGGACCGGTCTGGTCGTCTCCCGCGAGGGCGGCGCCTGGGGGCGGCTGTTCCCGCTGTTCCGGGCGGGGGCCGGCGGGCGGATGGGCGACGGGCGGCAGTACTGGTCGTTCGTCGCGCTGCACGACGAGGTCGCCGCGATCCGGCATCTGATCGACACCGACGGCCTGTCCGGGCCGTTCAACATCACCGCGCCGAACCCCGTGACGAACCGTGAGATCACGGCGGCGATGGGGCGTGTGCTGCACCGCCCGACCCTGTTCCCGGTGCCCGCGAGCGTCCTGCGGACCGTGCTGGGCGAGATGGCCGGGGACGTCCTCGGCAGTGCCCGGGTGCTGCCCACGCGTCTGCTGGAGTCGGGCTTCCGGTTCGCCTTCCCGGAGATCGAGGGAGCGATCAGGGCGGCACTGTGACGGCTCCCCGCCCCGCCGGGACCTGACGGTCCGCGCACACCGGCCGCCTGTCCGGGATCCGACCGGCCGTTCCGAGACACCTCCCCGATCCGCACACCAGCCTCCTGCGACCACTTGATGCCCACAAGGCGTCCGAATGCGACCGCCGTGCGACCGTGCCCTGCCGATGCGCGACTCCCGCCGACCGATCACGGTCCTACCCTCGACCAGAACTCGCGTATCCCTGCGGCCTGTTGAGGGCATGACGTCTCCAGCGCCCGCGCAACCTCGAGGAGGGGCACGTGCTTGAGCCCGCGTACCAGGCGGACGTGGTCGTCGTGGGGGCCGGGGTCGCCGGACTCTCGGCCGCGCACCGGCTGACCAGCGCAGGAGTGACCACCATGGTCCTGGAGGCCGCCCACGGGGTCGGCGGCCGCATGGCGACGGAGAAGGTCGACGGCTTCCGGCTCGACAGGATCGGCCAGTTGCTGTCCACCGCATATCCAGAACTACGACTGACACCCGGTCTCGACGGGCTGGTGCTGCGGCCCTTCGCGCCCGGTGTCCTGCTGCACGGCGGCGGACGCCACCACCGTGCCGGCGTCCAGCCGGGCTCAGGGGGCGCAAGGGGCGCACTGCACGCGGTTCGCGCGCTGGCGAGTGCGCCCCGGTCGCCGTCCGCTCCGAGGCCGCCACGGAGGCCGGTGGCGGTGCCCGGCCGGCAGGTCTCGGTCCCCCGCAGCCGGCCCGGCGCTCCGCTGGGCACGGCCGTCGACCAGGCCAGGCTCGGCGCCGCCCTGACCCGGCTGGCGGGCACACCGGCCGAACGGCTGCTGGCCCGCCCGGAGTTGCCCGCCGGGGAGGCCCTGGCCGCGCGCGGGCTGCCCGCCCGTACGATCGACGGCTTCCTGCGTCCGCTGCTCGCCGCCCTGCTGTGCGACCCGGGCCTGACGACGTCCAGCCGGTGCGCGGACCTCGCGCTGCGCGCCTTCGCGCGGGGCCGGTTGTGCCTGCCGGAGGGCGGCGCGGAGGCCCTGCCGGAGCAGCTGGCGCGCACGCTGCCGCCGGGCACGGTGCACACCGGTGTGCGCGTCACCTCCGTCTCGACGACCTCGGTGACCACCGCGGAGCACGGTGAGATCCGGTGCAGGGCGGTTCTGGTGGCGACGGGCGCGCGCGCCGCCGCCGAGCTGCTGCCCGGGCTGCGGGTGCCGGAGTTCCACCCGGTGACGGTGGTGCACCACACGACCGACGAGCCACCGGGAACAGGCGCGTCACTGCTGCTCGACGCGGACCTCGGCGGGCCGGTCGCGCACACGGCGGTGGTCAGCCAGGTCGACCCGACCCGGGCGCCGGCGGGGCGGTCGCTGGTGTCGTCGACGGTGCTCGGGCGGCCCACCGGGGACGTCGACACCGCTGTGCGCATGCATCTGGCGCGGTTGTACGGGGTGTCGACGGCCCGGTGGGAGACGCTGGCCGTGCACCGGACGGTGGAGGCGGTGCCGGCGATGCGGCCGCCGCACGATCTGCGGCGGCCGGTGCGGTTGATCGCCGGGCTGTATGTGTGTGGAGATCACCGCGACACCAGTACGGTCCAGGGCGCTCTGCACTCCGGGCATCGGGCGTCCGCGGCGATCTTGGCGGACTTGAGGGTCGGGCGGTCCATGCACGTTGCCGATCCGCTGCCCAGCGTGCCACGGGCTGCTTAGGTGCTCCTCGGGTGCCGGAGCGTCGGGGCTCGTCGCGCAGTCCCCGCGCCCCTGAAAGCAGGGCACCTCAGCCGAGGGCCGCTACTTTGTCGCGGTAACTCCGCACCGGCGCCGCGTCCTTGTACGGCTCCAGTCGTCGCTCGAAGTCCCTCACGTACTCCACCGCCCGCACCGAGCGCATCTCGGCCGCCTGGCCCGCCGCCTCCGCGGCCAGCTGGCAGGCCTGGTCGAGTTCGCCGAGGCCCAGGCGGGCGGTGGCGAGGACCACGCGGCAGAAGAGGCGGCTGCGGGCGTAGGAGGGGGCCCGCAGCTGGAGTGAGCGCTCGGCGTGCTGGGCGGCGGCGCGGAACTGCTGCAGGTCGCGGTGGCAGTGGCCGAACTCGTCGGCGAGCTGGGCCTCGTCGAAGAACTTCGCCCAGTGCGGCACGTCGTCGCCGGGCCGGGCCGTCTCCAGCGCGCGTTCGGCCCGGACGAGGGCGGCGGTGCAGGCCCGGACCTCGCCGAGGACTCCGTGCCCACGTGCCTCGGAGGCGTGCAGCAGGGCCTGGACGACGGGCGGACCGGAGGTGCCGACGCCCTGCTGGGCCACCCGGGCGAGCTGGACGGCCTCCCGCCCGTGCCCGAGGTAGACGGCCTGGCGGCTCATGGTGACCAGCACGTAGGCCCCGTACGTGCGGTCCCCGGCCGCCTGGGCGAGCCGCAGCGCCTGCACGAAGTAGCGCTGGGCGAGTCCGTGCGCGGCGATGTCGTACGAGGTCCAGCCGGCGAGCCGGGTCAGGTCGGCGGCGGCCGCGAACAGCCGGCGGCCGGTCTGTTCGCCGTAGGTGCCGCGCAGCATGGGCTCGCACTCGTGCTCCAGGTAGCGCACGAGGGCCTGGCGGGCGTGGCCGCCGCCGTAGGCGTCGTCGAGGGTGCGGAAGAGTTCGCCGACCGAGCGCAGGGCGGCGATGTCGCCGGCGGTGACCTTCTGGCCGGGTCCCCGTTCGGCCTGTCCGCGCCGGCGGGGCAGGGACGGGGAGCCCTGCTCGGTCGTGGCCGTGGGGCGGAGCGTGGGGCGGCCCTGCGCCGGGATGCGGGACACCGGCATCTCGCCCCGGGCGACCTTCTCGTCGGCCCGGCCGATCAGCCAGTCCCGGCTGGGCACGACGAGCCCGGCCGGGGTGAAGGCAATCTTGCGGAGTTCGGCGTGGCTGCCGGAGTCCTTGCGCCACAGTCCGCTGACGATGTCGACGGCCTCCTCGGGGGTGGCGGCGAACTCCAGCCCCGCGTAGACGGGGGCGCAGGCGTCCAGGCCGAGGTCCTGGGCGGTGAGGCGTCGGCCCAGGCGCCGGGTGAAGACCTCGGCGATCAGGGCCGGGGTGGTGCCTCTGGGCTGCTGACCGCGCAGCCACCGGGTGACGGATGTCTTGTCGTATCTCAGATCAAGCCCGTGTTCGAGACCGAGCTGGTCCACGCGACGGGCGAGTCCCGCGTTGGAGAACCCCGCTTCTGCGATGAGCGCGGCGAGCTGTCGGTTGGGGGTGCGCTGCGCGGGTCGTTCCGTCATCTGCGGTGCGGTCTCCTGCCTTCCGGCCTTCGTGATGTGCGCGGATTGCCTGTGAGCAGGCCTTATGCCTTGCTGAACGGCGCGAATGTAGCGGAGAGTAAGCACCCCATCACACATTTTCGGGGACATTCATCCGATCGTGTGAGGATTGCCCCCGGGACTGACGCGTCCGGGCCGGACGTACAGTGGCCAGGGCGCGATACGTGCCTTACACACCCGTTCGAGGGAGGCGCTTGCCGTGAGTGAGTTGCGGTTCGTCCGCATGGGGTTCGGCGACGAGGCCGTCGAGTACCAGGAGGCGTGGGACGAGCAGCGCCGGGTGCACGCGGCGCGCTTCGCGGACGAGATCCCCGACACCGTGCTGCTCCTGGAGCACCCCCCGGTCTACACGGCCGGCCGGCGCACGGCGGACAACGAGCGGCCCCTCGACGGCACGCCCGTCATCGACGTGGACCGCGGCGGCAAGATCACCTGGCACGGCCCCGGCCAGCTGGTGGGCTACCCGATCCAGAAGCTCCCGCGCCCGGTGGACGTCGTGGCGCACGTACGCCGCCTGGAAGAGGCCCTGATCCGCGTCTGCGCCGATTTCGGCCTGGCGACGAGCCGGGTCGAGGGCCGCAGCGGTGTGTGGATCCTGGGCGACCCGGTCGAGCGGCGCCCCGCCTGGGGGTCCCCCCGGCCGGAGGTTGGGGGAGGACTGTCGCTGGACTTCGACCCCCGGCTGCACGACGAGGAGTTCGACCCGCGCATGAACGGCCCGGAGTACGCGCCGTCCAACGCGGGCCAGCGCCGGGAGGACCGCAAGATCGCCGCGATCGGCATCCGCGTGGCCAAGGGCGTGACCATGCACGGCTTCGCGCTCAACGTGAACCCCGACAACAAGTGGTTCGACCGGATCATCCCGTGCGGCATCCGCGACGCGGGCGTCGCCTCGCTGGCCGGCGAGCTCGGCCGGGACGTGACGATCGAGGAGGTCCTGCCGGTCGTCGAGCGTCACCTGCGGGAGGTCCTGGAGAACGCGGAGCTGAAGCCCCGGGAGATCGAGAAAGCACCGGCAGCCGTCAGCCCGTCCGGCGTTTGAGGACGAGGCCCTCAAGGGCCGGAGCGGGGGCCCGGGGGCGGCAGCCCTCAGGGGCCAGGAGACCACCGCCGGGTTTCAAATCAACGGGCGTACGCTAGAGGACGCCGAAGAATCAATCGCTAGGGAGCCGGTCGTGTCCGCAGTCGCACCCGACGGACGCAAGATGCTGCGCCTGGAGGTCCGCAACAGCCAGACCCCCATCGAGCGCAAGCCCGAGTGGATCAAGACCCGGGCGAAAATGGGTCCCGAGTACACCGCGATGCAGAAGCTCGTGAAGAGCGAGGGCCTGCACACGGTCTGCCAGGAAGCCGGCTGCCCCAACATCTACGAGTGCTGGGAGGACCGCGAGGCGACCTTCCTCATCGGCGGCGACCAGTGCACCCGGCGCTGCGACTTCTGCCAGATCGACACCGGCAAGCCCGAGGCGCTCGACCGCGACGAGCCCCGCCGCGTCGGCGAGTCCGTGGTCACGATGGACCTGAACTACGCCACGATCACCGGCGTCGCCCGCGACGACCTGGAGGACGGCGGCGCCTGGCTCTACGCCGAGACCGTGCGCCAGATCCACCAGCAGACCGAGGGGCGCGAGGCCGGACGTACGAAGGTCGAGCTGCTGGCCCCCGACTTCAACGCGGTTCCCGAGCAGCTGGCGGAGGTCTTCTCGTCCCGGCCCGAGGTCTTCGCGCACAACGTCGAGACGGTCCCGCGGATCTTCAAGCGCATCCGCCCCGGCTTCCGCTACGAGCGCTCCCTGAAGGTGATCACCGAGGCGCGTGACTACGGCCTGATCACCAAGTCGAACCTGATCCTCGGCATGGGCGAGACCCGCGAGGAGGTCAGCGACGCGCTGAAGCAGCTGCACGAGGCGGGTTGCGAGCTGGTCACCATCACGCAGTACCTGCGGCCCTCCGTGCGCCACCACCCGGTGGAGCGCTGGGTCAAGCCGCACGAGTTCGTGGAGCTCAAGGAGGAGGCCGAGCAGATCGGTTTCTCCGGCGTGATGTCCGGGCCGCTGGTGCGCTCCTCGTACCGCGCCGGGCGGCTCTACCAGATGGCCATGGAGCAGCGTTCGGCCGCTCCGCGGCGGGCGGACGGGCACATCGCGGCGCAGGCCGTCTGACGAACCGTCACCACCCCTGCCCACCAAGGGGCGGGACAAGCGTGTGAATTCGCGCACAAGAGACTACCCGCCGGTAGCGGCTGATTCGACGCGGTCCTGACCGTCCTCGCAGATGAGGGCACATGTCAGGACCGCGTCGGCGTTCCACCACTCCCCGCCAGGGCTTCATGGGTGTTTGACCGGCCGGTCACGCCCTGGTAACACCAATCAGTGACGCTGAACTCACAGCACGTACACCCGTACCGAGGGGGGACCTCACCCATGCAGGCCGCGCCGCCCGTCCGCGCCACCGCGATCCCGTCCTTCACGACCGCCCTGCGTGCCGTCGAGTCGCTGCTGATGAGCAGCGGTCAGCGCACGGCCCGCCGCAACGCCTGGACCTCCGTGCTGGAGGACCGCCGTCGTGCCAAGGACCGGGTCGAGACGCAGCGCGTCATCGAGCAGTCCCTGTCCGTCCGCCCCTGACCCCGGGCCCTCCCCCAGGGGCACCCGCGGACACTGCCGTCGTCGGGGCTTGTGGGGCCACGTAGACTTCGTGGCATGGCGAGGAAGGAACCTGCAGCGGACGCTGCGAATGCCGGGCGACTGAAGCAGATCGCCCTGACCTACAAGATGACCCGCAGGGCCGACAAGAAGATCGGTCTTGTACTCGCGGCAGTCGGAATTGTCACCTTCGGTGTCTTCCTCGCGATCGGTTTCTTGATCGGTCACCCCATCTATCTCGGCATCCTGGGCCTCCTGCTCGCCTTCCTCGCGTCGGCGATCGTGTTCGGGCGCCGGGCCGAGCGGGCCGCCTTCGGGCAGATGGAGGGACAGCCCGGTGCCGCGGCGGCGGTGCTCGACAACATCAGCCGGGGCTGGACGACGACCCCCGCGGTGGCGATGAACCGCAACCAGGACGTGGTGCACCGCGCGGTCGGCAAGGCCGGCATCGTCCTGGTCGCCGAGGGCAACCCGAACCGGGTGAAGACCCTGCTCGCCGCCGAGAAGCGGAAGATGAACCGCATCGTCGCGGACGTCCCGGTGCACGATCTGGTCGTGGGCACGGGCGAGGGCCAGGTCGAGCTGAAGAAGCTGCGGACGACCATGCTGAAGCTCCCGCGCGTGCTGACCGGCCCGCAGGTCACGGCCACCAACGACCGGCTGCGCGCGCTCGGTGACCTGATGAGCAACATGCCGCTGCCGAAGGGGCCGATGCCGAAGGGCATGCGCCTGCCGAAGGGCGGGCCGAAGGCTCGCTGACACCCGCACACGACATGAACGAGGGGCGCCCGGATCACACCGGGCGCCCCTCGTTCGTGTCGGTCTTCGTCCTTGCCGGTTCGAGCTTCGTCCTTGCCGGTTCGAGCTTCGGTCAGATGCGGACCTCGACCGTGCCGGCCAGCCGGTCGTGCAGGCCCCGGCCGTCGCGGTCCCAGATCAGCGCAGGGATCGCCAGGAAGAGCAGGACCGTACGCAGGGCGGCGCGCCACGGGCTGACCCGGCCGGTGTCCAGGGCGAGCACCCGCAGGCCGAGGAGGCGCTTGCCGGGGGTGAAGCCGATCGTGCCGACCGTGAGGACCATCAGCGCGAACATGATGAGCGGCGCCCAGATCTGGGCCGCCTCGTTGTAGCTCTGCGTGATGAGACCGTATGCGATCAGGAGACACAGACCCCAGTCGACGGCGAGGGCACCGAGCCGGCGGCCCGGGCGGGCGATCGAGCCGGGTCCCTCCTCGGGCAGACCGAGCTGCTCACCCCGGTATCCGAAGTCGACACCGGCCTCTTCCGCGGCCGCGCGGGGCCCGGAAAGCCACGATCCGAGTGCTTGCCTGTTGTCCACCCGTCCACGGTACTGCGCCCGTAAATGACCAGGGCACGGCGGGGTGTGTCCGGACTACGGTGGAGGGTGAGCCGGTTAACTTGTGCGAAACAAATGAGTCACGCCCGAGAAACCACCCGTCCCTAGGGTCGAGGTCAGCGTGTGCCACCCGCACTGGCAGCACGAACGAACTACCACCCCGGCGGGACGGTCGGGAGTAGGAGGAGCTGGATGTTCCAGAACGCCGACGAGGCCAAGAAGTTCATCGCGGACGAGGACGTCAAGTTCATCGACGTCCGCTTCTGCGACCTGCCGGGCGTGATGCAGCACTTCACGATCCCTGCATCGGCCTTCGACCCGGCCGAGGAGCTCGCCTTCGACGGCTCCTCGATCCGCGGCTTCCAGGCCATCCACGAGTCCGACATGGCGCTGCGCGCGGACCTGTCGACCGCCCGGGTCGACCCGTTCCGCCGCGACAAGACCGTCAACATCAACTTCTTCATCCACGACCCGATCACGGGTGAGCAGTACTCCCGTGACCCGCGCAACGTGGCGAAGAAGGCCGAGGCCTACCTCGCCTCCACCGGGATCGCCGACACGGCGTACTTCGGTCCGGAGGCCGAGTTCTACGTCTTCGACAGCGTCCGCTTCGCGACCAGCGCGAACGAGTCCTTCTACCACATCGACTCCGAGGCCGGCGCGTGGAACACCGGCGCCCTCGAGAACAACCGTGGTTACAAGGTCCGCTACAAGGGTGGCTACTTCCCGGTCCCGCCGGTCGACCACTTCGCCGACCTGCGTGCCCAGATCTCCCTGGAGCTGGACCGTGCCGGCCTGCAGGTGGAGCGCCAGCACCACGAGGTGGGCACCGCCGGCCAGGCCGAGATCAACTACAAGTTCAACACGCTGCTCGCCGCGGCCGACGACCTGCAGCTCTTCAAGTACATCGTGAAGAACGTGGCGTGGCAGAACGGCAAGACCGCGACCTTCATGCCGAAGCCGATCTTCGGTGACAACGGCTCGGGCATGCACGTCCACCAGTCGCTGTGGACCGGCGGCCAGCCGCTGTTCTACGACGAGGCCGGTTACGCGGGCCTGTCGGACACCGCCCGCTACTACATCGGCGGCATCCTCAAGCACGCTCCGTCGCTGCTGGCCTTCACCAACCCGACGGTGAACTCGTACCACCGCCTGGTGCCGGGCTTCGAGGCGCCGGTGAACCTGGTGTACTCGCAGCGCAACCGCTCCGCCGCGATGCGTATCCCGATCACGGGCTCGAACCCGAAGGCCAAGCGCGTCGAGTTCCGCGCGCCCGACTCCTCCGGCAACCCGTACCTGGCCTTCTCGGCGCTGCTGCTGGCCGGTCTGGACGGCATCAAGAACAAGATCGAGCCGGCCGAGCCGATCGACAAGGACCTCTACGAGCTGGCCCCCGAGGAGCACGCGGGCGTCCCGCAGGTCCCGACCTCACTCCCGGCCGTCCTCGACTCCCTCGAGGCCGACCACGAGTTCCTCCTCCAGGGCGACGTGTTCACGCCGGACCTGATCGAGACGTGGATCGACTACAAGCGCACGAACGAGATCGCGCCGCTGCAGCTGCGTCCGCACCCGCACGAGTTCGAGCTGTACTTCGACGTGTGATCGACGCCTGATCGAGGTATCACGCCCGCGCCCCCGCTGTTGTTCCGACAGCGGGGGCGCGGGCGTTTGTTCTATTCTTGGGTGAGGACCTCACGGGGGTGGAGCGGGGATGCCCGAGCACGAACAGGACGACCAGGAGCGCGAGTTCGACCTCAGATGGGCGGACGGGGCCGAGCACAAGGAGCCCTCGGCCAGGGCCCGGATGCTCGCCGCGCGCTGGAAGCACGACCCGCCCGGGCCGGTGCCGTTCCGTGCCGACCCGGAGCACGTCGGCTCCCGCCGCCGCTCCTCCTGGATCTCGACCGCCGTGGTGCTGGGCTGCGTGGCGGCGGTGATCGTGCTGCTGGGGTACATCAACTTCCGGGCGCCGTATTAGACACCCTGCGGTCATGGCCACGGCCGCGCTGCTGCCGTCCGCCGCGCTGCTGCCCGAGGCGTGGTTGCGGGAGCGGCTCGCAGCGGAGCGGCCCCGGCACGTCCATGTCGCCGCGCTCCGGCTCGCCGAGGCGAGAGGCTGGGGCGTGCGTGCGCGCGTCGGTCGCGGGGCCGGGGCGGGCTGCTAGCGTCCGGCGGCGTGAGTGACAGTGTGTACGTGGGGAACGCCGGCAAGGACGCGGCGCTGGACCGGGGCTGGATTCTCGGGCATTTCAAGGACGCCGGGGATCCGCGGCACAGCGAGGACGTGGAGATCAAGTGGGGTGTGCATCCTCCGGGTGACGAGCGGGCGCAGTGGGTGCGGGGTGAGGCGCGTACCGCGCTGCTCGTGCTGATCAGCGGGCGGTTCCGGGTGGAGCTGCCCGGGCGCAGTGTGCTGCTGGAGCGGCAGGGGGACTATGTCGTGTGGGGGCGCGGCGTCGATCACTCGTGGGTCGCCGAGGAGGAGTCGGTCGTGCTGACGGTGCGGTGGCCGTCCGTGCCCGGTTATGCGGTGGCCGCGGGCGAGTGACGCCTTTGCCCGCTCTGGGGATGCGCACGACCCGTTCATGAGCGGGGCCGGTGCACACTGGCGGTGGGACGAGTGCGTGACTGCGGGGTGAGGCAGATGCACAGCCGCTTCCGGAGCGACCGGCGGTTGACCACCCGCATGGGTGTCACGCTGTTCCTGCTCGGGCTGTTGTACGTGGGGTTCGTCGCCGCGTTGATCGTGCTGCTGAAGTCGTGGGTGCTCGTCGTGGTGATCGCGGCGGCGCTGCTCGGCTCGCAGTACTGGTTCTCCGATCGGATCGCGCTGTACGCCATGCGCGGGCGGGTCGTGGAGCGGGAGGAGTATCCCGAGTTGCACGGCGTCGTGGACCGGCTGTGTGCCATCGCCGACATGCCCAAGCCGGTGGTCGCCGTGTCCGAGATGGACATGCCGAACGCGTTCGCGACCGGGCGGAACCCCGATCACGCGGTGGTCTGTGTGACGACCGGCCTGCTGCGGCGGCTGGAGCCGGCCGAGCTGGAGGGCGTTCTAGCCCACGAGCTCTCGCACGTGGCGCACAAGGACGTCGCCGTGATCACGGTCGCGTCGTTCCTCGGGGTGATCGCCGGGCTGCTCGTGCGGTTCGCCTTCTACTCGCAGCTGTTCGGCAGCGGCAGGAGGGACCAGAACACGGCGGCGGTCTTCGCCGCCGTGATGGGCGTGTCCGCCGCCGTGTACGCGCTCAGCTTCCTGTTGATCCGGGCCCTGTCGAGGTACCGGGAGCTGGCCGCGGACCGGGCGGCGGCCCTGCTCACCGGCCGCCCCTCGGCATTGGCCTCCGCGCTCACCAAGGTCTCCGGCGACATCGCCCGCATCCCGACCAAGGACCTGCGCACGGCCCAGGCCTTCAACGCCTTCTACTTCACACCGGCGCTGGGCCGTGAGCCCGGCGTCGCACGGCTCTTCTCGACCCACCCGAGCCTGGAGCAGCGGCTCGACCAGCTGGGCCGGATCTCCGCCGAGCTGGGCGAGGCGGCGGCACCGGGAGGGGGGTGACCGCCGCATGGGGCTGCTGGACATCCTGCTCGGCCGGACGAAACCGGTCGTGGCGGACCTCGACCGGCTCTTCGCGCTGCCCTCGGCGGCCGTGACCTTGGAGGCGGCGGCCGGCTTCACGCCGACCGGCCGGGGCGCGGTCTGCTTCGCCTCGGTCGAGGGCGCGGCCTTCGAGCAGTCCCACCGCGAAGTGCAGGCGCTGCTGGACGCCGACATCGACCGCGACGGACCGCCGGTGGAGCTGCGGCGGGACGACTACGGCTACTCCTGGCTGGTCTCGCGCCGTGCCCCCGCCCGGCTCTCCGACCTCGTGAACGACCTGCACGCCGTGAACAGCCAGATGGAGGTCAACGGGTTCGGCCCCCAGCTGCTGTGCTCGCTGGCCGGGTTCGAGGACTCCTCCGGCCGGCGGCTCGCGCTGGTCTACCTCTACAAGCGCGGCACCTTCTATCCGTTCGCGCCCCTGCCGGACGGGACGCAGCGGCGCGACAACGCACTCGAACTGCAGGTGCGGGCCGCGCTCTCCGGCGATCTGCGCATCGAGCAGGACCTGGGCCGCTGGTTCCCGGTGTGGGGGGCGCCGGGACTGTGAACTCCCCTCATGGGCCGTGGGTCACGTGAGTGAATGGCCGGATGAGCGAGCTGATCCCTTTCACGCACGTCGTCGGCGGCGAACGGCTCAAGGGGCTGTCGACCGGCGGCGGTGCGCCGGCCCGGGCGACGGTCGTCCTGCTGCACGGCGCGGGCAACGGCAGCAAGGAGCGACTGGTGCCGTGGCTGGCGGAGTTCGCCGCCCACGGCTGTCACGCCCTCGCCTTCGACTTCTCGGGACACGGGGAGAGCACCGGTCTGCTGCGGGAGCTGAGCCTGCGCCGCCGTTTCGAGCAGGCCGTCTCCGTCATCGACGCCCGCGCGCGGGTGGACGCGCCGCTGGTCCTGGTCGGGTTCAGCATGAGCGGCCACACGGTGGCGGATCTCGTGCGGCACTACGGGGACCGGGTGGCGGCCCTGGGGCTGTGCGCGCCGGCCGTGTACGCGGGCGAGGCGTGGGACGTGCCGTTCGGCGCGGGCGACGGGCGGTTCAGCGAGCTCATCCGCCGCCCCGGGAGCTGGCGCGCCTCCCCCGCCCTCGACGTGCTGCGGGCGTACGAGGGGCGGGCCGTGCTGGTCGTGCCGGGCACGGACGAGGTCATTCCGCCTGCCGTGACGGAGGCCCTCTCCGAGGCGCTGGCCCGTCGCGCGCAGTTCACCCACCGGGTACTCCCCGACGCCGGGCACCGCTTGGGCCTGTGGCTCCGTGATCACCCCGACGACCGGCGCGAGTTCGTCACCGCGGTCCTGACCGGGCTCGGTGAGCAGGGCTGGACGGCGACCCGTGGGTGGGTGGCCAAGCAGCTTCCCGAAGGCCGTACCGTCGACAAGTCGGCTTTTCTGACCGGTGGCTGGAGCGCCCAGATGCGGCGGCTCACCCTCGACGACGGCACCGAACTGGCCCTGCGGACCTTCGTGAAGCCCTTCTTCCGGCGGCACGCGCCCGGGCTGCTGGCCCGCGAGGCGGAGGTTCTCGCGCTGCTGGCGCAGCAGGAGGGCGTGCCGGCCCCCGAGCTGATCGGCGTCGACGCGACGGGCGAGCACTGCGACCATCCGTCCCTGCTGATGTCCGTCCTGCCGGGGCGGGTCCGGGTCGACGAGCAGGACCTCGACGCCCGGGTGGAGCTGCTCGCGGCCCAGCTGGCGCGGATCCACCGGGTCGTCCCCCGGCAACGGCCGCGGGCGTACCAGACGTGGATCTCGCCGGCGGCGGTCCCGACGGGTTGGGAACGGGCGGGGCACGTCATCCGCCGCACTCCCCCGCCCTACGACGGCTGCTTCCTGCACCGGGACTTCCACCCCGGAAACGTGCTGTTCACGGGCTCGGGGACCGGCCTGCGGATCAGTGGGGTCGTCGACTGGGTGGAGACGTCGTGGGGGCCGGCCGACCTCGACGTCGCCCACTGCTCGACGGCGCTCGCGCTGCTGCACGGGCCGGAGTGCGGCCTCGGGTTCCGGGAGCGCTACGCGGCACAGGGCGGGCGGCGCCTGGCCGACGGCCCGGACCATCTGTACTGGCGGCTGCTCGACGCGCTGGCCTACGTACCCGACGCGGCGAAGCTCGCGGGGCCGTGGCGGGAGCTGGGGCGGTCCGATCTGACGCCGGAGGTCCTGGCCGGACGGCTGGAGGCGTATGTGACGGGGCTGCTGGAGCGGTATTCCTGAAACGACTGGCCGGTGGCGTCCGCTCTGACGCGGCCGGGCCGAAGGGACACGAGGAGTGGAGGCCGGCATGGGCGGCGGGGTGCGGTACATCGGCGTGGCGGAGCGGCGGGCCCGGCTCGCGCTGCGGCAGCGGCTGGCCGGGCAGGCACGGGCGGGGACACCCGAGGAGGTCGCCGGTTCGCTGGTCGCGCTGCACGGCACCGACCCGGCGACGGTGTACCTGGCCGTGGGCGCGCGGCTCGCCGACCCCGCGAGGACGGTGGAGGAGACCGGGCGGGCCCTGTACGACGACCGTCGTCTGGTGCGGATGCACGGCATGCGGCACACCGTGTTCGTGTTCCCCGGCGACCTGACCGCCGTCGTGCACGCCTCGACGGGGCTGGCCGTCGCCGCCCGGGAGAGGGCCTCGCTGCTCAAGCACATGGCGGCGGCCGGTGCGCCGGACGCGGCCTGGCTGAAGGAGGTCGAGGAGTCGACGCTGGCGGCGCTCGCCCGGCGCGGGCAGGCGACGGCCGCCGAACTCGCCGAGGACGAGCCGCGACTGCGGGAGCAGTTCGTGTACGCGGCCGGCAAGAGCTACGAGGGGCTGCACACGGTCTCGACCCGGCTGCTGAGGGTGCTGGGCGTGGAGGGGAAGGTCGTCCGCGGCCGGCCGGTCGGCTCGTGGACGTCGAGCCGGTTCCGCTGGGCGGTCGCGCCCGAGCATCCCGAGCTGGACACGGCCGGGGCGCAGGCCGAGCTGCTGCGGCGGTGGCTCGCCGCGTGCGGCCCGGCGACGGAGGCCGATCTGAAGTGGTGGACCGGGTGGCGCGTGACGGAGGTCCGCAAGGCCCTGGCCACGATCGGGGCGGAGGCGGTGTCGCTGGACGAGGGCACGGGGTACGTCACCGAGGGCGACGCCGACCCGGTCGCCGGGCCCGAGGGGCCCTGGGCGGCGCTGCTGCCCGGCCTCGATCCGACGGCGATGGGGTGGCAGCAGCGCGACTGGTACCTCGCGCCGGAGCTGCGGCCCCGGCTGTTCGACGGCAGTGGCAACGTCGGACCGACGGTGTGGTGGAACGGCCGGGTGGTCGGCGGCTGGGCGCAGCGGCCGGACGGGGAGATCGTCTGGCGGATCCTCGACGAGGAGGGCATCGGCGGGGACGCCCTCGCGGCGATCGAGTCGGAGGCGGAGCGGCTGAGCGGATGGCTGGACACGACCAGGATCACGCCGCGCTTCCGCACGCCGCTGGAGAAGGAGCTGGCGGCGGGCTGAACGGCGTCCCCCGGCAGCGCCCCTCAGGCCTTCCTCCCCTGCCCAGGACGTACACGCCCGCCCGCGCTTCCGCACGCCGCTGGAAAAAGAGCCGGCGACGGGCTGAACGGCGTCCCCTGGCAGCGCCCCTCAGGCCTTCCTCCCCCGGTCGGTGACGTACACGCCCGCTCGCGCCGCCGTCGCCGCGGCCTCGGCGGCCCGGGTGGCCGTGGCCTCGTCGAGCCGGTCCCCACTGATCAGCAGGCGGTAGTACAGCGGGGCGGACACCGCGCGGACCACCTCGTGCGCGTCGGTGCCTTCGGGCGCCTCGCCCCGGTCGACGGCCTGCCGGACACAGGGAGCCCACTCCCTGACGCGGATGTCGTAGAAGCGGTGCAGTGCCGCGGCCGTCCTCGCATCGCCGGCCGCGGCGGCGATCAGCGCCTTGAACAGCGGCCCCTGCCGTGGGTCCGTCAATGTGCGCCGGACCAGGAGGGCGTTGGCCGTCAGGTCGCCGAGCAGCGAGCCGGTCTCGGTGCGCGGCGCGGACTGCTCGGCCATGTCCTGGAGGAGGTCGGCCACGAGCGCTGCGACCGTCCCCCAGCGGCGGTAGACGGTCGTCTTGCCCACACCGGCGCGGCGAGCGACGTCGGCCAGGTCGAGGCCGGCGAAGCCCTGCTCGGTCAGGGCGTCCTCGGCTGCTCGCAGCACGGCCTCGCGCACCCGCGCCGTGCGCCCTCCGGGCCGTACGGTCCCCGGTTCGCCCCCGTCAGCCATAACGGCACTCCTGTTCCATTAGTGACCTCACCCTGCTACCTTAGTGACCACTAACGGAACCGCAGACCCGTTAACGAGGGGTCGCTGCCGAGAGGGGTTCGCAATGGAGTACAGGCGATTGGGCGCGTCCGGGCTCATGGTCCCGGCACTGAGCTTCGGAGCCGGCACCTTCGGTGGGCGAGGGCCGCTCTTCGGCGCGTGGGGCACCACCGACGCACAGGAGGCGCGCCGTCTGGTGGACATCTGCCTGGACGCCGGGATCACGATGTTCGACACCGCCGACGTCTACTCCGCCGGCGCCTCCGAGGAAGTGCTCGGAGAAGCCCTCGCGGGACGGCGTGACCAGGTGATCGTCTCCACCAAGACGAGCCTGCCGACGGGTGACGGACCGGGCGACGCGGGCTCCTCCCGCTCCCGGCTGATCCGCGCCTGCGAGGACGCCCTGCGCCGCCTCGGCACGGACCACATCGACCTCTTCCAGCTGCACGCCTTCGACGCCGGCACGCCGGTCGAAGAGGTGCTGTCCGCGCTCGACTCACTGGTCCGGGCGGGCAAGGTGCGCTACACCGGCGTCTCCAACTTCTCCGGCTGGCAGGTGATGAAGTCCCTCGCGGCCGCCGAGCGGCACGGCCGGCCGCGCTACGTGGCGCACCAGGTGTACTACTCCCTGATCGGCCGCGACTACGAGTGGGAGCTGCTGCCGCTCGCCCTCGACCAGGGCCTCGGCGCGATCGTCTGGAGCCCGCTCGGCTGGGGGCGCCTCACCGGCAAGGTCCGCCGCGGCACACCACTCCCGCCCGGCAGTCGCCTGCACCGCACCGTCGGCTACGGCCCGCCCGTCTCCGACGAGCACCTCTACGACGTCGTCGACGCACTGGACGAGATCGCGGAGGAGACGGGCAAGGCGGTGCCGCAGATCGCCCTCAACTGGCTGCTTCAGCGGCCGACCGTGTCCTCCGTCCTCATCGGCGCCCGGGACGAGCGGCAGCTGCGCCAGAACCTCGGCGCCGTCGGCTGGAGCCTCACCCCCGAGCAGGTGGCGAAGCTCGACGCGGCGAGCCACCGCCCGGCGCCCTACCCGTACTTCCCCTACGAGCGCCAGGAGGGCTTTGCCCGTCTGAACCCGCCGGTGTTCACGGCGCCCGGCCGGGCGGCATGAACGAGCGCCGGGCGCCCCGTCGTTCGGGGTGGCCGGCGCTCGGACCGGAACGGGTCAGCGGGCGTATCGCATGAACGCCCGCACCATGTGGCACGTCGTGTCCGACGGCGGGTGGACGCCGATCTGCTCCGCCGTGTCGCGGATCGTCTCGTTGCGGGCCTGGTTCGGCATGTAGACGCCCGAGTCGAGCAGGGCGATGGCCAGGCGCATCGCCTTGAGACGGCGGTTGTGCGTCACGTACCACTGGCGCGGCCGGCCCGGCGGCAGCGGCCGCTTCTCCACGGGCGCGTACGGCAGGTCGAGCAGGACGGGACGCTTCGCGGTGGACTGGGTGGGCAACGGCTTCGACTTCAGGGCGGCAGCGGGCACAGGCATCCTCCTGTCGCGGTCGGGCGGCTCACCGAGGACGTCGTCATCCCCGGCACCACCCTCGAACACTGCTTACAGTTTACCGCCCGGCACTGACAACAGGGAGTCCACAAGGCCCCGTAAAAGCCCTGGTGGGCATGGGAATTGGCACCGTGTCACGGCAGGTCCGCGAGGTACGGGAGGGGCGCCGGAAATTCGAACAAGCCGGTCGGCGCGTACCGTGTGCGCATGGAGATCTGGATCAATCCCGCGTGTTCGAAGTGCCGCAGCGCCCTGACGCTGCTCGACGCCGAGGGCGCCGACTACACCGTCCGCCGCTACCTGGAGGACGTGCCGAGCGAGGACGAGATCCGGGGCGTGCTCGAACGCCTCGGTCTCGAACCCTGGGACATCACCCGCACCCAGGAGGCCGACGCCAAGGAACTCGGAGTCAAGGAGTGGCCGAGGGACGCCGCCTCGCGCGACCGCTGGATCACCGCTCTCGCCGAGCACCCGAAGCTGATCCAGCGCCCGATCATCACGGCGGACGACGGTACGGCCGTGGTCGGCCGCACCGACGAGGCCGTGCGGGACGCCCTGTCACGCTGACCGGCCGCCACCCCTCGTGTGGTGCAGGTCACTTGAGTGACTCCTGCAACCGCTGAGTAACCTCGTTCGGTATCTCGTACATAGCGGCGTACCCTCCCCTACCTCTTCAGGAGGCGCGCATGTCGCGTAGGAGAACTCTCGGCACGAAGAAGAAGATCGCGCTGCTGGTGAGCGCGGCGACGGTGGCGGGAGGCGGGGCCTTCGTCATGGCGAGCACGTCGAACGCCGCTCCGACCCCCAAGTCGGCGTCGGAGTCGACGGTCTGTCTGGGTCTCGCCACCGCCCTCGGCAACAACCAGAAGTTCATCGCGGACCAGCGGGCCAACCCGGACGCGCAGTCCGAGGCGCGGATCGCCAACCGCGAGGCGGTCGTCGCGGAGATCAAGCGGAAGCAGGAGGCGTCGGGGTGCGCCGTCGGGGAGTCGGCTCAGGACTCCCAGACCGCGCAGCCGTCGCAGCCCGCCGAGGCGGCCCAGCCGCCCGCGGCCTCGGCCCAGCCGTCGCAGCCCGCCGAGTCCGCCCCCGCGGGAGACGCCGGGGGCGGTGCCGCCGCCTCCGGGCAGCAGGTGTGCAACGGCTCCACGGTCACGCTCTCCGGCGAGGGCGGTGCGCCCGCCGCGTCCAGCAACCAGTTCCCGGCCGGCACGAAGCTGAAGGTCACCAACCTGGACAACAACAAGTCCACGACGGTGGAGGTCACTTCGGTCTCCGGCAGCTGTGCGCTGCTCAACAACGCGGCCTTCGAACAGGTCCGTGAGCCCGGCAAGTTCCTGATCCGCCGGGCCCTGATCGAGAAGGTGGGGTGAGGCCTCACGCCCGAGTGAGTCGATGCCTACGGCGCTTGACGCGACGACTGTTCCCGTACGGCCGCTGGCAGGATTCGGCGTTGCGGCAGCCGGGGCTCGTGGTGACGAGCGATCACGA
>NZ_JBEOXI010000028.1:0-49678 GCF_040296465.1 Streptomyces sp. NPDC002130 | reverse complement strand
TGCCGCTGGACCGGCCGCGCCCCCGGGTGCGCTCGCTGCGCGGCGACACCGTCGTCCGGCGGCTCGCCCCCGAGGCCGCCGACGGGATCGGCGCGGCGGCGGGCACGGCGGGCGTGACACCCTTCGCGTACCTGCTGGCCGTGTTCCAGTCGCTGACCCACCGCTGGACCGGGCAGGACGACTTCCTGCTCGGGGTGCCCGCCTCCAGCCGCTCCGGCCGCGGTCAGCGGGACGTGATCGGCTGCTTCCTCAACACCATCCCGGTGCGAGCCGAGTTCGGGCCCGGCGTCACCTTCCGGGACGCCGCCGCGCAGGCCGGCGAGCGGATCATGCGGGGCATGCTGGGCGTGCGCTACCCGTGCGGCCTGGCCTTCCCGCAGGCCACCCTGTTCCGCGCCGCGCTGTTCCTGGTCCACATGGACCGCATGGAACCGCCGGTGCCCAACGTGCCGCCGGGACAGGCGGTCGGCCGTGCCATCCCGTACGCCGGTCTCGACATCGCCCTGATCGACGTGCCGCAGCAGGAGGGCCAGCTGGACCTGCTGCTGCGCATCGAGCAGACCCCCGAGGGCGTGACCGCGGTCTTCTCCTACGACACCGACGTCCTGGACCGGACGACCGTCGAGCGGTTCGCGGACGGCTACGAGCGGATGCTCACGGCCGCCGTACGGGACCCGGACGCCCGGATCACCGATGTCGAACTGGCCGCCGACGCCGACCTGGACGCCGTGCTCGCCCTCGGCTCCGGCGAGACCGGCGCCTTCGACGACTTCAACAGCTTCAACTCCTTCAACTCCTTCGATTCCTTCGAGAAGGCATGGGACCACCGATGACCACCACCACGATCGCGGTGATCGGCGCGGGCATCGGCGGGCTCACCGCCGCCGCTGCCCTGCACCGCCGCGGCATCGACGTCCACGTCTACGAGCGGGGCGACACCCTGCGCGAACAGGGCGTCGGCATGCACCTCGGCCCCAACGGCACCCGGCTGCTGACCCGCATGGGACTGACCGAACAGCTCGCCCGGAAGGCGGTGCGGCCCGAGGCGCTGGAGGTCCGCGCCTTCCACGACGGCTCCACGGTGGCGCGGCAGGAGATGGGCGCCGCCTGGGAGGAGCGATTCGGGGCCCCCTACCTGACGGTGCACCGCGGCGACCTGCACCGGATGCTGGCCTCGCTGCTGCCCGCCGAGCGGGTGCACACCGGGCGCGAGCTGACCGGCTACGAGGAGGGCGCCAAGGGCGTCACGCTCCGGTTCGCGGGGGGCACGGTCACCCGGGCCTCCGCTCTGATCGGCGCGGACGGCGTGCACTCCCTGGTCCGCCGTCGGCTGGCCGGCCCCGAGCGGCCCGTGTACTCCGGCAACTGCGCGCTGCGGGGTCTGGTGGACGCGGCCGAGCTGCCGGACCTCGACCCCGCGCAGATGTACATGTTCGCGGGCCCCGCCGGGCGCGTACTGCTCTATCCGGTCCGCGGCGGACGGCAGTTCACCTACGTCGCCGTCGCCCCTGCGCCCGAGGGACTCGACGAGTCCTGGACGAGCGCGGCCGGGCCCGCCGACCTCGACGCGACGCTGGCCGGATGGGCGCCGCAGGTGCGGGCCCTCGTCGGCGCGGCGCGGGAGGTGCGCCGCTGGGCGCTGTACGACCGGGCACCGCTGGAGCGGTGGAGCACCGCCCGCACCACGCTGCTCGGCGACGCGGCCCACCCGATGCTCCCGCACCACGGACAGGGAGCCAACCAGGCCATCGAGGACGGGGTGGCACTCGCGATCTGCCTCAAGGAGGAGGCATCAGGAGCCGCGGGCATCGCCGCCGCGCTCCGCCGCTATGAAGCGACCCGCCGGCCGCACACGACCCGTGTGCAGCTGGGTTCACGGGACGGACAGCCCACCACAACAGAGAAGAGGAACCCCTCCATGACCAACAACTCCGGCAACACCGACTCGAACAACAACCGCAACGTCAACAACCAGGCCGCCGATGTGGCGTGGATCCTCGCCAACGACGTCGAGGCCGACCTGAACGTCAACAACAACAACCTGCACAGCAACGCCGCCTGATCGCTCGCCGGCGAGAAGTCCACGGCAACCACGAGCCCCCGGCGCCCCTCGGCGCCGGGGGCTCGCCCCTGTCCACGGTGTCTCAGCGGAGCGTATAGGTGGCCGATAAACGCCCGATAGCGCTGCGTTCGACCATGGGCCACACCTCACCGTCCAGAAGGGACACCCCATGGCTGAACACATGAGCGACGAAAGCGTGTACCGCGTCGTGCTCAACGACGAGGAGCAGTACTCGATCTGGTGGGCCGACCGCGCCCTGCCCGCCGGCTGGCACGCCGAGGGCACCGAGGGCAGCCGAGAGGAGTGCCTGGAGCGCATCAACGCCCTGTGGACCGACATGCGCCCGCTGAGCCTGCGCCTGCGCATGGCCGAGGCCGGCGCCGGCAGCTGATCCGCACCGCCGATCCCGATGGAGGAGAGATCGTGAACGAGCCTGCGAAGTCGGGACGTGTCCCCGGCCATCTGCTGATACCCCCGCTGTTCCGCGCCCAGGCCGCCCGCACCCCGGACGCAGCCGCGGTCGTCCGCGCCGACGGCACCGCCGTCACCTATGCCGAACTGGCCGCGCTCGCCGACCGGTTCGCGGCCGGGCTGCGGTCGGCCGGGGTGCGTCCCGGCGACTTCGCCGGGGTGTGCCTGCGCCGCGGCCCGGAGCTGGTCGCCGCGTTCCTCGGCGTCTGGCTGGCAGGCGCCGCGTACGTGCCGCTGGACCCGCACCACCCGGCGGCCCGCCTGACGGCGGTCCTGGCGGACACCGGGGACCCGGTCGTCCTCGCCGAGCGGGCCACCGTGGACAGCCTGCCCGGCACCGTCCGCACGCTGACCGTCGAGGACATCCAGGGCATCGAGAGCGCCGGGGGCGAACTGCACCACGAGGGAGTGCAGTTCGCGGCCGACGCCGCCGACCGACCCGCCTACGTCCTGCACACCTCCGGCTCCACCGGCCGCCCCAAGGGCGTGCTCGTGCCGCACGGCGGAATCGCCAACCGGGTGCGCTGGCTGACGCACCGGCACGGGGTGGGCGCGGGCGACCGGATGCTGCTGAAGACGACCGTCGGCTTCGACGCCGCCGGGCTCGAACTGTTCGCCCCGCTGATCGCGGGCGGCGCCGTGGTGCTCGCCCCCGAAGGTGCCGAGCGCGACCCGGCCGCCCTGCTGCGGGCCGTAATCGACGGCGGCGTGACGATTCTGCAGGGCGTTCCGTCCGTCTACCGCCGCCTCGTCGAGGAGCCCGGCTGGGAACGCGCCGGCGCCCTGCGCCTCCTCTTCAGCGCCGGAGAGCCGCTCCACGCCGAGCTGTGCCGTGCCCTGCACGACCGGGCGCCCCGGGCGGAGATCTGGAACACCTACGGGCCCACCGAGGCGTCCGTCGACATCACCGAGCACCGCTGGGACCCGGCGCAGGACACCGGCGCCCTGCCGATCGGGCGGCCCATCGGCAACATGCGCGTTCTCGTCCTGGACCGGGCCGGGCGCCCGGTGCCCGTCGGCGTCCCCGGCGAACTGCACGCGGGCGGCGTCGGTCTCGCCCTCGGCTACCTCGGCCGCCCCGACCAGAGCGCCGAGCGCTTCGTGCCCGACCCGCACCGGGCGGGTGCCCGCCTCTACCGCACCGGCGACCGGGCGCGCTGGCGCGCCGACGGCGTCCTGGAGTACCTGGGCCGCCTGGACCACCAGGTCAAGGTCAACGGCGTCCGGATCGAGCCCGGCGAGGTCGAGGCCGCGCTCGCGGCCCACCCCTGGGTGCGGGCCGCCGTCGCCGCCGGCGTGCCCGACGGCCGCGGAGGACACCGGCTGGTCGCCTGGGTGCAGTCGCGCGGCGAGCCGCTCGGCGCGCAGGAGCTGCGCGCCTTCCTGCGCCACTCGCTGCCGGAGCCGCTGGTGCCGACCGCCTACGTGCCGGTCACCGAGTTCCCGCTCACCCCCAACGGCAAGATCGACCGGTCCGCGCTGCCCGACCCGGCGACCGCCGCCGCCGAGACCGCGCACATCCCGGTCCGCACCCCCGCCGAACGGGTCGTCGCCGAGGAGTGGACGAGGCTGACCGGCACCCCGGCCGCCGAGATCGGCGCCGACCACGACTTCTTCCAGCTCGGCGGGTCCTCGCTGATGCTGAACCGGCTCGCGGCCGGCCTGTCCCAAGCCGCCGGACGGCACATCCCGGCGACCGCCCTGCTGACCGCCACCACCGTGGAGCAGCAGGCCGCGCTGCTCACCGCCGGCCGGGCGGCGGACGACACCGCCGTGCCCCCGGCGCAGCGCTCCGTGACCCCGGTCGCCCGCGACCCGCACGGCCTGCCGCTGTCGCCCGGCCAGCAGAGCATGTGGCTGCTGGACCGGCTGCGCCCCGGCAGCGCCGAGTGGAACGCGCCGGTCTTCCTCACCCTGCCCGCCGAGTACGACGACACGGTCGTACGCGGGGCGCTCAGCGCGCTCGCCGCCCGCCACGAGATCCTGCGCACCCGCTACCTGCTGCGCGGCACCGAGCCGGTGCAACGCGCCGACCTGCCGGCCGAGTGGGACGTCCGCTTCGCCCGCGCCGACACCGCGGACGAGCTGAACGCGCTGGTGGCGGCCGAGTTCGCCGTCCCCTTCGACCTGGCGCGGGGGCCGGTGCGCCGGGCCCTCGCGGTGCGCGGCCGGGGCACCCTGACGCTGCTGCTGAGCATCCACCACATCGCCTGCGACGGCTGGACCTCCGTCGTCCTGGAGCGCGACCTCAAGGCGCTCGCCGAGGCCCTGCACACCGGCACCGACGCACACCTGCCCGCTCTGCCCGTCCAGTACGCCGACCACGCCGTCCACCGGCGCGCCCGGCTGACCGACACCTTCCTCAAGTCCGAACTCGCCCACTGGAAGGACACCCTGGACGGCATCACGCCGGTCGACCTGCCCGCCGACCGGCCCCGCCCGGCCACCCGGGACGCGGCCGGCGCCGCGCACGTCTTCACCGTGCCGGCCCCGCTCGCCGAGCAGGTCGCCGCGCTCGGCCGCAGCTGCGGGGCCACCTTGCAGCAGACCCTGCTGACCGCGTTCGCCGCGCTGGTGGCCCGGTTCAGCGGCAGCTGGGACGTCCCGGTCGGGGTGCCGGTCGCCGGACGGCACGGCGACGAGGTCGCCGAGGTGGCGGGCTACTTCCTCAACACGCTGGTGCTGCGCTGCGACGCGCCTGCCGGTACACCGTTCAGGCAGGCGCTGGTCCGGGTCCGCGACACCGCCCGTACGGCCTTCGCCCACCAGGAGCTGCCGTTCGACCGGCTGGTGGCGGAGCTGGACGACACCCGCGACCCCGCACGCACCCCGCTCTACCAGGTGATGTTCGACGTCCACGAGGAGGGCCGCACCGGCACCGCGGTCGACGCCGGTGACGTGGCCGCCTTCCGCGGGGCCTGGCGCACCGCCCGCACCGACCTGACCTTCGTGCTCCAGCGCCGCCCCGACGGCTCGCTGCTCGGCCTCGCCGAGTACGCCACCGCCCTGTTCGACGCGGCCACCGTCGAGCGGCTGGCCGACTGCTGGATCCGGCTGCTGGAGTCGGTCACCGCCGACCCGGACCGCCGGCTGGCCGACGTCGACCTGCTGCCCCCGCCGCTCCGCGCCGAGCTGCTCGGCCGCGGTCCGGGCCGGCCGGAGCCCGGCACGGTCACCGGACCCGAGCAGACCGTCGACGCGGCCATCGCCGCGGCGGCCCGGCGCGCGCCGCAGGACACCGCGGTCGTGTGCGGCGGCGAGAGGTGGACGTACGAGCGGCTGGAGCGCCGCGCCGAGGCCTTCGCCGCCCGGCTGCGGGACGCGGGCGCCGGCGAGGGCTCGGTGGTCGCCGTCCTGCTCGGCCGCACCCCCGACCTGGTCGCCGCGTTCCTCGGCGCCTGGCGGGCGGGCGCCGCCTACGTGCCGCTGGACCCGGCCGCCCCGGACGAGCGCACCGCGCACGTCCTGGCGGACGCGGCGGCGACGGTCCTGGTCACCGACGGCACGTACGCCGCCCGGTTCACGGGCCGCTTCGACGGCCGGGTGGTGGACGTGGGCACGGTCGTGGAGACCACGCGGACCGCCGCCGCGTCCGCGCAGCCCGTCCCGGCGGCCCCCGACGACCCATCCCGCCTCGCCTACCTCATGTACACCTCGGGCTCCACCGGACGGCCCAAGGGCGTCGCCGTCGAGCACGGCTCGCTGCTCACCATGCTGCGCGCCTCCCAGGCCCATCTGGACTTCGGCCAGGGCCCGGACGACGCCTGGCTGGCACTGGCCCAGGTCACCTTCGACATCTCCTGCACCGAACTGTTCATGCCGCTGATGGCCGGGGGCCGGCTGGTGCTCGCCCGGGAACAGGAGCAACGCGACCACGCCGCCCAGCTGCGGCTGATCGACGAACACGAGGTCAGCCACCTCCAGGTGGCCCCGACGCACTGGCAGCTGCTGCTGGACGCGGGGCTCGGCCGCCGCCCGATCGTCGGCCAGACCGGCGGCGAACCCTGCCCGCCCGCGCTGGCCCGCGAACTCTCGCGCCGCCTGATGCGGTTCATCAACGAGTACGGGCTGACCGAGACCACCATCGCCGCCACCCGCTGGGACGCCGACGACACCGCCACCGGTGTGCCCGTCGGCCGCCCCTACCCGCACGTGACGGCGTACGTCCTCGACGACCGTCTCCAGCCCGTGCCGTACGGCGTCACCGGCGAACTGTGCGTCGGCGGCGACGGACTCGCCCGCGGCTACCACGGCCGCCCCGGCCTGACCGCCGCCGCCTTCGTGCCCGACCCGTACGGTCCCGCCGGGGCGCGGCTGTACCGCACCGGCGACCGGGCCCGGATGCGGCCCGACGGCACCCTGGAGTTCGCGGGCCGCGCCGACGGCCAGGTCAAGATCCGCGGTCGCAGGGTGGAGACCGGCGAGGTGCAGGGCGTCCTCGTCGAGCACCCGGCCGTCGCCCAGGCGTACGTCACCGTGCACGGCTCCGGTCCCGAGGCCGCCCTGGTCGGCTACTGGACGCCCGCCCCGGACGCCGGGCCGGTCACCGACGGCGAACTGCTCGACCACTGCGCCCGCCGGCTGCCCGACTACATGCTGCCCGCCTTGCTGGTGGGCCTGGAACGGCTGCCGCTGACCCGGCACAACAAGGTCGACACCACCGCGCTGCCCGTGCCCGACCTGGCCGGCGCGCTCGCCGACGAGCCGTACAGCGCGCCCGAGGGACCGGTCGAGGAGGCCCTCGCCGCGATCTGGTCCGAGGTGCTGTTCGGCGACGGCGCCGCCCGGCCGGTCGGCGCCCGCCAGGGCTTCTTCCGCATCGGCGGCAACTCGGTCCGTGCGGCCCGCGTGATCGCCCGCGTCCAGGAGGAGTTCGACGTCGAACTGCCGCTGAGCGCCGTCTTCGAGCGGCCAACCGTGCGGGGCCTCGCCACCGCCGTGGAAGAGGCCGTACGCGCCGAGATCGAATCGCTCACCGAGGCCGAACTGGCCCTCGCCCACCGGGAGTACCAGCCGTGACCGCACCCACCGCACCGAACCGGGAAGAGCTGGCGGCCGAACTGCTGCGCCGCCGGCTGGCCGCCCGCGCCGGAGGCCGCCGCGCGGTCCCGGCCGGAATACCCCGCGCCGACCGCTCGGAACCCCTCGTCCTCTCCGCCGGACAGCGCAGCCTGTGGTTCCTGCACCAGCTCGACCCGGACAGCCCCGAGTACCTGCTGCCGATGGTGTACCGGCTGCGCGGCGCCCTCGACACGGGCGCCCTGCGCCGCGCCTTCGACACGCTGGCCGCCCGCCACGAGATCCTGCGCACCCGGTACGTCCTCGACGGCACCGAACCCCGCCAGGTGATCGACCCGGCCGGCCCGGCGGACTTCGCCGTCGTCCAGGGCGGCGACGGCGACGGTCACGCCGACGCCGACGCCGACGCCGACGGCCGCGCCGTCGCCTTCGCGGAGGAACAGGCGGCCCGGCCCATCGACCTCGCGGCGCAGCAGCCGCTGCGCGTACGGCTGCTGCGGCTCGCCGCGGACGACCACGTGCTGGTCGCGGTGGTGCACCACATCGCCTGTGACGCGATGACCAGACCGCTGCTGCTGTCCGAGCTCTCGGCCCTGTACACCGCCGCCGTCGAGGGCCGCGACCCGGCGGGTGCGCTGCCCGAGCCGACCATCCAGTACGCCGACTACGCGGCGTGGCTCACCGAGCGGAACGGCTCACCGGCCGCGGCCGCCGACCTGGCCTGGTGGCGGGAGCGGCTGGCCGGGCTCACCCCGCTCGGGCTGCCCACCGACCGGCCCCGGCCCGCCGTCCGCGACGGCGCCGGCGCCATGACGCGCTTCGAGGTGCCCGCACCGGTCGCCCAGAGCCTGCGCGAACTCGCCCGCGACGAGGGTGCCACCGCTTTCATGGTCCTGCTCGGTGCCTGGCAGCTGCTGCTCGGCCGCTACGCCGGCACCACCGACGTGTGCGTCGGCACCGCCTCCTCCGGCCGTACCCGGCCCGAGCTGCGCCGGATGGCCGGCTACGCCTACAACACCCTGGCGCTGCGCGCCGCCTGGCGGCCCGGGACGCCGTTCCGCCGCTTCCTCGCCGACAGCCGTACCGCCGTGCCGGCCGCCTTCGACCACCAGGGCACCCCCTTCGACCGGATCGCCGACGAGGTGGAGCCGGAGCGGGACCTGTCCACCACCCCCGTCTTCCAGGTCATGTTCGACCTCGTCTCCGGCGAGGGCGGCCCCGAGGGCCCCGAGCTGCCCGGCGTGACCGTCGCGCCCGTACCGGCCGAGAGCCGCGTCTCGCGCTTCGACCTCACCCTGCACCTGGCCGAACGGCCGGACGGCACCCTCCACGGCAGCCTGGAGTACGCCACCGCGCTCTTCGACGCGGCCACCGCCGAGCGGATCACCCGCCACTACCGGACCCTGCTCGCGGCGATCGCCCGGGCCCCCGGCACCCCGGTCGCCGACCTCGACGTCCTGGACGCCGCCGAGCGCGCCCTGCTCCTCGACGGCCCGGCCGCCCCCGTGGGCACCGACCGCCCGCTCGAACTCGCCGCCCTGCGCCCGGTCTTCGAGACGATCGCCGCCCAGATGGCGGCCACCCCGGACGCGCCCGCACTGCGGCACGCCGGCACCACCGTGACCTACGCCGAACTCGACGCCCGGGCCGACCGGTTCGCCCGCCGCCTCACCGAGCTGGGCGCCGGTCCCGAGGCCGTCGTCGCCGTCCTCCTCGACCGCGGCCCCGACCTGGTCGCCGCGTTGCTGGGCATCTGGCGGGCGGGCGCCGCCTACCTCCCGGTCGACCCGGCCCACCCGGACGACCGCGTCGCCCACATGCTGACGGAGACCGCGACCGCCCTGGCCGTCACCGAGACCCGGTACACCGGCCGTCTGACCGGCGTCCGCACGGTCGTCGTCGACGACCCGGCCGAACGGGCCGCGCTGGAGACGGCCGACGCCGAGCTGCCCACCGCCCACGACCTCGACCGGCTCGCCTACGTCATCTACACCTCCGGCTCCACCGGGCGCCCCAAGGGCGTCCTGATCAGCCACCGCGGCCTCGCCAATTATCTGGGCTGGACGGTCCAGGCGTACGCGAGCGCGGGCACCGGGGGAGCGCCGCTGTTCTCCTCCATCGCCTTCGACCTGGGCGTGCCCGACCTGTACACGCCGCTGATGACCGGGCAGCCGGTGCACCTGCTGCCGCAGGACTTCGACACCGCCGACCTCGGCGGCCTGCTCGCGGCAGGAGGACCGTACGCCTTCATCAAGCTCACCCCCGGCCACCTCAACCTGCTGGTGGAGCAGTTGAGCCCGGACCAGGTGCGCGGCCTGGCCGGACTCGTCATCGCCGCCGGTGACTCCTTCACCGCCCGGCTCGCCGAACGGTGGGCGACGGCGGCGGGTGAGGGCGGCACCCGGCTGGCCGCCGAGTACGGGCCCACCGAGATCACCGTCGGCAACTCCGCCTATTTCCTCGAAGGACCGGTCGCCACCGAGCTGGTCCCCATCGGCCGGGCCGTCCCGCACACCACGATGTACGTCCTGGACGACCGGCTGCGCCCGCTTCCCACCGGCGTCCCCGGCGAGGTGTGGATCGGCGGCACCGGACTGGCACGCGGGTACGCCGGCCGGCCCGACCTGACCGCCGAGCGGTTCGTGCCCGACCCCTACGGCCCGCCCGGCAGCCGCCTCTACCGCTCCGGCGACCTGGCCCGGGTGCTGCCCGACGGCAACCTCGACTTCCTCGCCCGCGTCGACCACCAGGTCAAACTGCGCGGCTACCGCATCGAGTTGGGAGAGATAGAGACCGCGCTCACCGCGCACCCGGCCGTCGCCGAGGCCGTCGCGATCGTCCGCGAGGACACCCCCGGCGACAAGCAGCTCGTCGCCTACCTCGTACCGGCACCCGGCACCGGCGCCGACGACCTCGGCCCGGCCGGAATGCGCGCACACCTCGGCACGTCCCTGCCGCCGTACATGCTGCCCTCCGCCTACCTGACCCTGGACGCGCTGCCGCTGACCGGCAACGGCAAGCTCGACCGCCGCGCGCTGCCCGCGCCCGGCCGCGCCGCCACGGCCGTCGGCGCCCACGTCGAGGCCCGCACCGACGCCGAGCGGGCCATGGCCGCCGTATGGGCGCGGGTGCTCGGCCTGGACACCGTCGGGGTGCGCGACAACTTCTTCGACCTGGGCGGCGATTCGCTGCGCGCGGTCGGACTGGTCGGGGCGCTGCGCGCGGCCGGCTGGGAGACCAGCGTCCGCGACGTCTTCGAGCACCGGACCGTCGAACGCCTGGCCACGGCCGTTGCCCGCAGCGGCGCCCCGGCCGCCGACGCGCCCCGGACCGTCGCCCGGTTCGCGCTGATCGACGCCGCCGACCGGGCGGAGCTGCCCGCCGACGTCACCGACGCCTACCCGGTCTCGCGCATCCAGGCCGGGATGCTCGTCGAGATGCACGGCGGCAGCGGCGAGAACCGCTACCACAACATCACCTCCTTCCGGATCCGCGACGAACTCCCCTTCGATCCGGCCGCGTTCCAGCGGGCCGCCGACCTGATCGTCGAGCGGCACGAGGTGATGCGCACCTCCTTCGCCCTGGCCGGGTACTCCCAGCCGCTCCAGCTGGTGCACGCCGCCGCCCGCATGCCCGTCGTCCACGAGGACCTGCGCCACCTCCCCGAGGACGCCCGGCAGAAGGCGCTGTGGGACTTCGCCGACCGGGACCGGGCCGAGCTGTTCGACCTGACCCGGGCACCGCTGATGCGGATGGCCGTGCACCTCCTGGACGACGAGAGCTGGTGGCTGTCGATCACCGAGTGCCACCCCGTCATCGAGGGCTGGAGCTACCACTCCCAGCTGATGGAGATGCTCCGCGCCTACCGCGCCCTGCGCACCGGCGGCGAGCCCGCCCCCGCGCCGCCCGCGCCCGCCGTCCGCTACGCCGACTTCATCGCCGGTGAGCTGCGCGCCCTCGACGACCCGGCCGACCAGGAGTTCTGGCGCGGGATCGTCGAGGGACACGACAAGTTCACCGTGCCGCCCGGCTGGGCGGGCGACCCCGCGGGACCCGACGAGCGCTATCGCATCGACCTGCCGCTGACCGACCTGGAACCCGGCCTGCGCGCCCTGGCGACCGCCGCCGAGGTGCCGTACAAGAGCGTGCTGCACGCCGCGCACAGCAAGGTGCTGTCGCTGCTGACCCGCTCCGCCGCCTTCCGCGGCGGCATGGTCGCCGACGCCCGGCCCGAGGAGGCCGGCGCCGAGACCGTCTCCGGCATGTACCTCAACTCGGTGCCCTTCCCCTACGAGCGGACCGCCCGCACCTGGGGCGAACTGGCCCGGCAGGTCTTCGCGCACGAGGTCGCGCTGTGGCCGCACCGCCGCTACCCGATGCCCGCGATGCGGGTGCCCGGCGGCGAGGCCCACCTGATCGACGTGCTCTTCCACTACCTGGACTTCCACCAGGTCGACACCGAGCTGATCGACATCATGGCCAGTCGCGACGACAGCCCCAACGAGTTCCCCCTCGTCGTCGGCACCCCCGTCCGCGGCCACCTCTCCCTCGCCTCCCGCACCCGCACCCTCTCCCGGTCCGCCGCCGACCGGCTGGCCGGGCTGTACCGCGCGGTGCTCACCGAGATGGCCCGCGCGGGCGCCGACGGCGACAGCACCGGCGCCTTCCCCGACCGGTACGAAAGCGCCCGCCTCAAGGCGCCCGCCCTGCCCCACCCCGAGACCCCCGCCGACGTCCTCGGCGCCTTCGAGGCGCAGGCCGCCCGCACCCCGGCGGCCACCGCCCTGCACGGAGAGGACTTCCGCCTCACTTACGGCGAGCTCGACGCCCGCGCCAACCGGATCGCCCGCCGGCTGCTCGCCCTCGGCGCCGGCGCCGAGACCCGGGTGGCGGTGCTGCTCGACCGCGGCCCGGACCTCGTCGCCGCCCTGCTCGGCGTGTGGAAGGCGGGCGCCGTGCAGGTGCCCCTCGACCCGTGCGCGCCGGACGCCCGGCTCGCCGG
The DNA here is from genome assembly GCF_040296465.1 of Streptomyces sp. NPDC002130. NCBI lineage: Bacteria > Bacillati > Actinomycetota > Actinomycetes > Kitasatosporales > Streptomycetaceae > Streptomyces > Streptomyces sp. NPDC002130. Next base: position 37,124 of record NZ_JBEOXI010000028.1, on the reverse strand, counting down.
GACCGCGCCGCGGATCGCCGTCACCCAGCGCTCGTACCTCTTCCGGCTGCCCCTCGCGGACGTACTGCTCGCCGAGGACGCCGCCCACGAGGGCGACGGCTCGCCGCTCGGCCTGCGGCACGACCCGGACCGGCTCGCCTACGTCCTGCACACCTCCGGCTCCACCGGCACCCCCAAGGCCGTCGAGGTCTCCCACCGGGCCCTCGCGCACTACCTCGACTGGGCCGTACGGCAGTACACCGAGGCCGGCCGCGGCGGAGCGCCCTGGTTCACCCCGGCCGGCTTCGACCTCGGGATGCCCGCGCTGTACGCGCCGCTGATGACCGGGCAGCCGGTACGGGTGCTGCCGCAGAAGTACGGCACCGCCGAGTTCGGGCCGCTGCTGCTGCGCGGCGCGCCGTACGCGTTCGTCGGCCTGACCCCGGGCCATCTGACGCTGCTGGAACACCAGCTGACCGACCGGGAACTGGCCGGGCTGGCCGCACTCGCGGTCTGCGCCGGGGACGCCTACCCCACCGCGCAGGCCGACCGGGTCGCCGCCCGGATCCGCGCCGGCGGCGGGGGCATGGCCCTCGGCGCCGAGTACGGGCCCACCGAGGCCACCGTCGCCGCCACCTACGGCCCCGTGCGCGCCCGGTCCGCGCGGGCCCTGGTCCCGCTCGGCGCCCCGCTGCCCGGCGTCCTGGTCCGCGTGCTCGACGCGGAGCTGCGGCCCGTGCCCGACGGCGTCACCGGCGAGGTGTTCCTCGGCGGCGACGGACTCGCCCGCGGCTACGGCGGCCGTCCCGACCTGACCGCGCTCGCCTTCCGGCCCGACCCGTACGGACTGCCCGGCAGCCGCCTCTACCGCACCGGCGACCTGGCCCGGCGACTGCCGGGCGGGCTGCTGGAGTTCGCGGGCCGCACCGACAGCCAGGTCAAGATCCGCGGCCACCGGGTGGAGCCAGGCGAGGCCGAGGCCGCCCTCACCGCCGACCCGGCCGTACGGGAAGCGCTGGTCACGGCCGTCCCGGCCGCCGACGGCGGGAAGCGGCTCGCCGCCTGGGTGGTGCCCGCCGAGGGCCGCACCCTCGAGGTCGCCGCGCTCCGGGACCGGCTGCGCGCCCTCCTGCCCGCCGCGCTCGTCCCGGCCACCGTCGAGGTCGTCGCCGCCCTGCCGCTCACCCCCCACGGCAAACGCGACCGGGCCGCCGTCGTGGCCCGCGAGGCGACCGGCGCGGGCGCGGCACCGTACGCGGCACCGCGCACCGCCACCGAACGGCGGCTCGCCGCGGTCTGGGCCGAGGTGCTCGGCCTCGAACGGGTCGGCGTCGACGACGACTTCCGCGAACTGGGCGGCGACTCGCTGCTCATGCCGCCGCTGCTGGTCGCCGCCCGCCGCGCGGGCCTCGCCCTCGACCTGGCCACGGCCCTGCGCCACCACACCGTCGCGCGGCTCGCCGCCGCCCTGGACCACTCCGCAACCAGCTAGGGAAGGCTGATCCATGGAAGTCCCCCGGGACGTGCGCCACGTGCGCCACCTCATCTCCGTCGACGACCTCACCGACCACGAACTGCACCGCGTCGTCGCACGCGGCGCAGCGTTCTCCGCCGGCCTCGCCGACCCGGTCCGCCCGCTGGACGGCCGGGTCACCGGGGTCTACTTCGCCAAGACCTCCACCCGCACCCGGACCGCCTTCTCCTCCGGCGCGCTGCGCCTGGGCGCCTCCCTCGTCTCCTACGGGCCCGGCGACCTCCAGCTCAACACCGGCGAGACCACCGAGGACACCGGCCGGGTGCTGTCCGGCATGCTCGACGTGCTGGTGGCCCGCACCGCGGGACCGGAGGAGGAACTGCGCGGCTGGGCGAGCCAGCACCGGATGGCCGTCGTCAACGCCATGAGCGCCGAGGAGCACCCCACCCAGGCGCTGACCGACCTGACCACCCTGCTGCGGCACTTCGGCCGCATCGACGGCCTGCGCGTCCTCTACGCAGGCGAGGGCAACAACACCGCGGCCGCCCTCGCCCTGGCCCTCGGCCGCTACCCCGGCGTCCACCTCGACCTGCGCACTCCGCCCGGCTACGGGCTCACCGCGTCCGTCGCCGCGCGGACCGCGGCCCACGCCGCCCGCAGCGGCGCCCGGATCACCGAGCGGCACGACATGGCCGCCCTCGCGGGGGCGTACGACGTCATCTACACCACCCGCTGGCAGACCACCGGCACCAGCAAGCCGGACGCGGACTGGCGGAAGATCTTCGCGCCGTTCCAGGTCGGCCCGTGGCTGTGGGACGGCTCGCCCCGCGCCGTCTTCATGCACGACCTGCCGGCCCACCGCGGCGAGGAGGTCACGGCGGACGTCCTGGACGGCCCGGCGAGCATCGCCTTCGCGCAGGCCACCAACAAGATGCACAGCGCGATGGCGGTCCTGGAGCACGTGTGCGCCCCGCTGACGGCCCGAGTTCCCGAGATCGCTGCCGTCCGGTGAGCGGCGGCACGCGTCCGGCCACGGACCCCTCGGAAGTGCCGTGGCTGATGACGGAAGAGACGCGCGACGGGAGCGAGAGCGGGGTGGGTACGGTCACCGAGGCGTCCGAGCCGGCACCGGGGACCGCACCGGAGCCGGCGCCCGACGGGTCCGCGCCCCACCTGCCGCTGCGCCGCAACCGGGACTTCACCCTGCTGTGGGGCGGCGCCGGGCTGTCGCTGCTGGCCGGGCGGGCGACCGCCGTGGCGTATCCGCTGACCGTGCTGTGGGCCACCGGATCGCCCGGGGACGCCGGACTGGTCGGCACCGCGCTGCTGCTGCCCATGCTGCTGATGCAGCTGCCGGGCGGGGTGCTCGTCGACCGCTACGATCGGCGGCGCATCATGATCGGCGCCGGGCTCGGGCAGGCCCTGATCGCCGTCGCGGTGACCGCGCTGCTGCTCAGCGGACGCACCTGGCTGTGGGCGCTGCTGGTCGCCGCGTTCGCCGAGGGCACCCTCGGGGTGCTGCACCAGCTCGCCGAACGGGCGGCCGTGCCGGCCGTCGTCCCACGCGAACAGCTGCCCGCCGCGCTCACCGGCAACGAGGCCCGCACCCGCGGTGCCGCCATCGCCGGGCAGCCGCTCGGCAGCGGACTCGTCGCGCTCGGCGCCTCGCTGCCCTACGCGGCCGCCGCCGTCAGCCAACTCGCCGCCGTCATCTGCCTGTTCGGGGTGCGAGGCAAACTCCAGCAGAAACGCACCGGACCGCCGGCCCGGCTCGGCACCGAGATCCGCGAGGGCCTGGTGTGGATGTGGCGGCAGCCCTTCCTGCGGGCCGTGATGACCGCCGTCGCCGTCACCAACGTCCTCTTCCAGGGCCTCAACCTGGCCGTGATGGCGGGCATCCAGGAACGGCACGGCACCCCCTTCGAAGTCGGCCTGGTGCTCTCGCTCAGCGGCGCCGGCGGGCTCGTCGGCGCGATCACCGGCGGCTGGTGGAGCACCCGGTTCCCGCTGCGCACCCTGGTCCTGGGCGGACTGCTCGCCTGGACCGCCTTCATGGTGCCGGTGGCCGCCGCCTTGAACACCCCAGTCCTGCTCGGCGCCCTGTTCGCGGCGAGCGGCTACGTCGGCGGCGTCTTCAACGTCGCCGGCGGGGTCCTGCTCGTCCGGGCCGCGCCCGACCAGCTGCGCGGTCGCGCCAACTCCCTGGCGAACCTGGTGGGATCGGGCGCCATGGCGGCCGGGCCGGTCGCCGCCGGCTTCCTCCTGGAGTCCACGGGCGCACTGCACACCGCCCTCGCCCTCAGTGCCGTGATGGCGCTCACGGCACTGGTGGCGCTGGCCTCGCCCGGCCTCCGCAAGGCGCCGTTCCCCGAGCCGGAATCCTTCGCCGACGGTCCCGGGAACACCTCCCGGAAGCGTCCCTGAGACCCGCCCGGAAACCGGCCCTGACCTGCCGTTTTCCGGTATAGGTCGCCGATAGGGCCGTACGCGAGAGTCGTAGCACGCAAAGCAACTGGGCCACCGGCCCGCATCCCCGCCCGAAACACCCCGTGAATCCGCCCCTTCCGCCCCATGTAAGGAGAACGCGCATGACGCTCAACACCCTGGACCGCAGGAGTGCGCTGCGGGCCGCCCTCGGCGTCGCCGGAGCAGCCGCCACGGCGTCTCTCATCGGCGCCACGCCCGCCGAGGCCCACGGCCGCCGACGCAGGCCCTCCCTGCCGGAGGTCCCGGGCATGGTCGGCGACCGCTGGGCGAACGAGTTCTGGTACCAGTACGACGAGATGTCGTACTACACCCCGTCCCAGGAGATGTCGGACGCGGTCTACGCCATCGTCGAGCCGTTCGGCGGCTTCACCAAGACCTACGACGCCTGGGTCGAGACCCGCAAGAGCGGCCGCTACCCGCGCAGCTTCGTGGAGCTGATCAAGCCGAACAAGGCCGCCTTCGAGGTCATCTCGCGCGAACAGATCAAGGTCTACGACCAGTTCTACGGCCGCGACCCGCGCGGACTGCTCTTCGCCTTCCAGGAGTACGGCCAGGGCACGCTGTTCGACCCGCGCCGCCCGGACGGCCAGAAGGTCCACATGATGAACTACACGCCGCCGTCGCCCACCCACGCCTACCACCGCTGGCACCCGTTCCTGGCCGGCTTCGCGCTCCTCGGCATCAAGCCGCACTACTGGACCCACATCAACCGGCTCGTCGGCGTCGCCTGGGAGCTGCAGTCGCTGGCCCAGCCGATCACGGACCGCAACGACAACCCGCACCTGCCGAAGCGCACCGTCCGCCGCGTCACCGCCAAGTGGATGTGCCGCGACCGCGCCGAGCTGGACAAGGCCTTCGACGTCTGGCCCTTCCCGGTCGACCTCGGCAAGTAGCGGCAAGCAGCGGCATACACAGACACAACCGGGCAGGGGCGCCCTCCGCGGCGCCCCCACCGGCCCCCGTCTCGACCCGGCTCAGCCCCGTCCCAGCGCAGGAGGCACGCTCACCATGCAGGACACTGCCCGCTCCCTCGGATCCTCTCCCCGTATCGGCGTCTGGCTGGTCGGCGCCCGAGGCTCGGTCGCGACCACCGCCGTCGCGGGCGTGGCCGCCATCGCAGCGGGCCTCGCCTCCGCCACCGGATGCGTCACCGAGTCCTCCGACTTCGCAGGCGCCGGCCTGCCGGACCTCGCCGACCTCGTCTTCGGCGGCCACGACGTCGTCGACGTGCCGCTGACGGTGAGGGCGGGCGAACTGGCCCACGCGGGCGTCCTGCCCGCCCCTCTCGTCGCCGCGGTGCGACCCGCCCTGGAGGCGGCCGACGCCGCGATACGCGACGGCTCGCCGCTGCCCGACGAGCCCCAGTACACCACCGCGCGCCGCCTCGCGGCCGACATCGACGACTTCCGCACGCGGCACGGCCTGGAGCAGGTCGTCGTCGTCAACGTCTGCTCCACCGAGCCGCTGCCCGAGCCCGACCCCGCCTTCCTCGACCTCGCCGACCTCGACAAGGCCCTCGCCGCCAGCACCGGCCTGCTGCCGCCCAGCTCCCTGTACGCCTACGCCGCCTTCCACGCCGGCTGCGCCTACGTCAACTTCACCCCCTCCGCCGGTGCCGCGCTGCCCGCCCTGGAGGAACTCGCGCGGCTGCACGGGGTCCCGCACGCGGGCCGCGACGGCAAGACCGGCGAGACGCTGGTCAAGAGCGCCCTGGCGCCGATGTTCACGCAGCGCGCGCTCCGGCTGCGCTCCTGGTCCGGCACCAACCTGCTCGGCGGTGGCGACGGTGCCACCCTCGCCGACCCCGCCGCCGCGCGCAGCAAGACCGAGTCCAAGCAGCGCGCCCTGGAGGAGACCGTCGGACACGCCGTCGAAGGCGTCGTGCACATCGACAACGTGCCGGAGCTGGGGGAGTGGAAGACCGCCTGGGACCACATCACCTTCGAGGGGTTCCTCGGCGTGCGCATGACCCTCCAGTTCACCTGGCAGGGCTGCGACTCGGCGCTGGCGGCGCCGCTCGTCCTCGACCTGGTCCGGCTCGCCGCGCTGGCCCGCCGCCGCGGGGAGAGCGGGGCGCTGCCCGCGCTCGGCTTCTTCTTCAAGGACCCGGCGGCCTCCGCTGAGCACAACCTGACCCTGCAGTACGGAGCCCTGACCCAGTGGGCGGCCACCTCCGCCGAGCCGGCGCGCCGGTCCGAGGTGGCGCGATGACCACCACGACCGCTCCGCCGCCGGCCGCCGACGCGTCCGGCGCCCCGGCACCCCGGCAGCCGGGTCCCCGCCGTCGTACCCTGCGGGAACTGACCCGCGGCGCCCGCGACACGCTCACGGCGTGCCGCGCGGCGGCCCGGGCGGCGGCGACGGCGTTCCGGACGGCGCGGGAGACCCCCTCCGGTCCGCCCCGCTCCCGGTACGACACCGGGTACCGGCCCCGTTCCGTCGCGGTCCGGCAGCACGCCACCGCGGTCGCCGAGCTGGTGCGGGCGCCCGCCGCGCTCACCGTGCCCGGCGACGTCCTGGCCGGCGCGCTCAGCGCAGGCCGCCCGGTGGGCGGGCGAACCCTGCTCCTGGCCGCCTCCTCCGTCAGCCTGTACTGGGCCGGCATGGCTCTCAACGACTGGGCCGACCGCGAGGAGGACGCCCGCGAACGCCCCGAACGACCGGTGCCGTCCGGGCGGATCAGCGCCGGGGCCGCCCTGGGCATCGCCGGCGGGCTCACCGCCGCGGGCCTCGGCCTGGGCGCGCTCGCCGGTGGCCGCCGCGTCCTGCTGCGCCGGACCCTGCCGCTCGCGGCCACCGTGTGGGCGTACGACCTCGGCCTGAAGCACACCCCGCTGGGACCCGTCGCGATGGCGGCGGCCCGTGCCCTCGACGTGTTGCACGGCACCGGCCCCTCGCCGGCCGGTCCCGCGCTGCGCGCCGCGGCCACGGTCGGCGCCCACACCTGGGCGCTGACCCGGCTCAGCCGGCACGAGGTGAACGGCACGGCGGGCCGCGAGCCCCTGCTGTCCCTGGCGGCGACGGCGGCGGTGACCCTGGCGGCGACGGCCGGCACCTTACGAGTTCCCGGGCGTCGGCTTCCGAACTCGGCGTCCACTGCGGCGCGGCAGGCGTCGAGCGGCCCGCCGGCCATCACGTCCGCCGTGGCGCGTCACCTCGTCGGCTCCGCTGCGCGCTCCGGCCTCGGCACCGGCACCGACGTGCCAGGGCTGCCCGGCCGCTCCATCGCCGTGACCGTCCTGACCGCCACCGTCTACGCGGTGACCTGCGCCCGCGTCCAGTGGGCCGCCCTGCGCGACCCGGACGCCGCGCGGACCCGGGCCGCGGTCGGCGCCGGCATCCACGCCCTCCTGCCCCTCCAGGCCGCCCTCGTCTCGCGCACCGGCTCTCCGAACCTCGCCGCCCTGCTCGCCGCGGTCCTCCCCCAGGCGGCCCGCCTCGCCAGGAAGGTGTCCCCGACATGACAGCCCCCCAGGGCCACGGGCCCGGCACCCACCCGGCACAGGCGGAGCCCCTCCGCTTCGCCTACGGCACCAACGGCTTCGCCGATCACCGGCTCACCGACGCCCTCGCGGTCCTCGCCGACCTCGGGTACGACGGCGTCTCGCTCACCCTCGACCACCAGCACCTCGACCCGTACGCTCCTGGCCTGGCGGCCCGCGTCCGGGACGCGGGGCGGGCGATCCGGCGGGCCGGGCTGGCCGTGGTCGTGGAGACCGGGGCGCGCTATCTGCTCGACCCGATGCGCAAGCACCGGCCGACGCTGCTGAGCGCCGAGCCCGAGGGGCGGGCCGCCCGGCAGGAGCTGCTGCGGCGAGCGATCGTCATCGGGGCCGAACTGGGCGCCGAGGCCGTGCACTTCTGGAGCGGCACGCCCGACCCCGGCACCACCCGGGACGAGGCGTGGCGGCGGCTGGAGGAGGGCTGTGCGACGGCTCTCACCGACGCCGAGCGGGCCGGGGTCCGGCTCGCGTTCGAGCCGGAGCCGGGCATGCTCGTCGCCGACCTGGCCGGGTACCGCAGGCTGTGGCGGGCACTGGGCGCACCGGACCGGCTGGGGCTGACCCTGGACATCGGGCACTGCCGGTGCCTGGAGCCGTACCCGGAGCCTCGGTGCGTCGAGCTGGCAGCCGACTCGCTGGCCCACGTGCAGATCGAGGACATGCGGCGGGGCGTGCACGAGCACCTGCCGTTCGGGGCGGGGGAGATCGACTTCCCGCCGGTCCTCGACGCGCTGCGCGCGGCCCGCTACCGCGGCCTGGTCTCCGTGGAACTGCCCCGGCACAGCCACGCCGCGACCGCGACGGCCCGCCACAGCATCGAGTTCCTGCGCGCCGCGGCGGCCCGAACCGCCGTACCCGCGCCCCGCACTCCGCGTGCGCCCGCACACCTCTCGAAGGAGGTCACACCGACATGACCGCACCCACACTGACGCAGGCGCCCGGGGCCGTCCACGACGCCCTGACCGTGCGCACGCTGAAGGAGTCCCTGCTCTCCGTCCTCTCCGCGGACCAGCGGAACCGTTTCGTCCGGGACACCGCCGCCGTCGCCGAACAGGGCGCCGCCGCCCTGGACACCCGCTTCCCCGCGGCCGGCCGGTACTACGGACGCGGCCCGCTGCCCGGCTGGGCCGGCTGGAGCGTGGAGGACGGCATCCGTACCGTCCTGCTGCTGCGGCTGCCGGCGCAGGGCGGCGACCTGGCCGCGGAGGCGGCCGCCCGCTACCACGGCGGCGACGCCGCCGAGCGCCGGGGCGTCCTGCGCGCCCTGCCGTTCCTGCGCATCGGCGCCGCCGGCCTGGCCCTCACCGACGACGCACTGCGCACCAACGACACCCGGCTGATCTCGGCCGCGCTCGGCCCGTACGCGCGCGTCCACCTGGACCAGTACCGCTGGCGCCAGGCAGTACTGAAGTGCCTGTTCACCGGGATCCCGCTGCACCGGGTCGCAGGGCTGCACGAACGCCGTGACGCCGAACTCGCCCGCATGGCACAGGGGTTCGCCGCCGAACGGCGCGCCGCCGGCCGGACCGTACCGGCCGACCTGTGGCTCGTCGCGACGCAGGAAGCCGCGTCCGCCGCCGCGGACCGAGCCCCGTACGACGCCTGACCCCACCCACCCCGAGCGGAAGCCACGGCCATGCGCATCTTCGATCCCCACATCCACATGACGTCCCGTACGACGGACGACTACAAGGCGATGCACGCCGCGGGCGTCCGGGCCCTGGTGGAGCCCGCGTTCTGGCTCGGCCAGCCCCGCACCCACCCGGCGAGCTTCACCGACTACTTCGACTCGCTGCTGGGCTGGGAGCCCTACCGGGCCGCCCAGTTCGGCATCCGCCACTACTGCACGATCGGCCTGAACCCCAAGGAGGCCAACGACCCGCGCTGCCTGCCGGTCCTCGACCTGCTGCCGCGCTACCTCGCCAAGGACGGTGTGGTCGCGGTCGGCGAGATCGGCTACGACACCGTCACCGACGCGGAGGAACTCGCCTTCTCCCGGCAGCTGGAACTCGCCGCGGAGCACGGCCTGCCCGCCCTGGTGCACACCCCGCACCGCGACAAGGCGGGCGGCACCCGGCGTTCCCTGGACGTGGTCCGCGCCTCCGGCATCGACCCGGCCCTGGTCGTCCTGGACCACCTCAACGAGATCACCGTCGGCGAGGTCGCCGACAGCGGCTGCTGGATGGGCTTCTCCATCTACCCCGACACCAAGATGACCGCCGAGCGCATGGTCGCCGTCCTGAAACGGTTCGGCACCGAGCGCGTGCTCGTCAACTCGGCGGCCGACTGGGGCCACAGCGACCCGTTGCTGACGCGTGCCACCGCCGATGCGATGCTCGCCGCGGGCTTCGACGAGGACGACGTGGACCGGGTCCTGTGGCGCAACCCCGTCAGCTTCTACGGGCAGTCGGGCCGGCTGGACCTCGACGGATACAACGAGACCCAGGCCGCCGGCCTGTTCGCCGGCAACTCCGTCGCACGCGGCGGGAGCTGAGGATCCTCATGCGCTTCCGACACCCCGACGGCAGCACCGTCCACCTGGCGTACTGCACCAATGTGCACCCCGCCGAGACCCTCGACGGCATCGTCGGCCAGCTCGCCGCCTACGCCGAACCGGTGCGCGTCGCCGCCGGTGCCCGGCTGATCGGCATCGGCCTGTGGCTGCCCGCCGAGACGGCCGGCGCGCTCGCCGCCGACCCGGCCGGCGTGGCCCGGCTGCGCCGCGAGCTGAGCACCCGCGGCCTGGAGACGGTCACCCTCAACGGCTTTCCCTACCGCGGCTTCCACGCTCCCGTCGTCAAACGGGCCGTGTACTACCCGGACTGGTCGGAACCGGCCCGCCTGGAGTACACGCTGAACCTGGCCCGGGTACTCGCCGGACTGCTGCCCGACGGCACTTCACGCGGCTCGATCTCCACCCTGCCGCTGGCCTGGCGCACCGTGTGGACCTCGGCGCAGCGCGCCACCGCGGCCAGGCAACTGGACGCGCTCGCTGAGGGGTTGAAGCAGATCGCCGCCGATACCGGCAAGACCGTACGGGTCGGCATCGAACCGGAGCCCGGCTGCGTGGCGGAGACCACCGAGCAGGCCGTCGACGTGCTGGCCGGCACCGACCCGCAGTGGATCGGCGTCTGCCTCGACGCCTGCCACCTCGCCGTCGCCCACGAGGAACCGGCCGCCGCGCTGGCCCGGCTGCGCGAGGCGGGCATCCCGGTGGTCAAGCTCCAGGCCTCCACCGCGCTGGAGGTCCCCGACCCCGCCCAGGACTCCGTACGCGAGGTGCTCGCACCCTTCGCGGAGCGGCGGTTCCTGCACCAGACCAGGGAGGCGGGCCCGGGCGGGGCGCTGCTGGCCTGCGACGACCTCGGGGGCGCGCTCGCCGGCGCGCTGCCGGGCCGGGCGCCCTGGCGCATCCACTACCACGTGCCCCTGCACCAGGAGCCCCCGCCGCCGCTGGCCGGCACCCGCGAGGTGCTGCGTGAGACCCTGCGGACGCTGTTCGCGGGGGAGCGGGCGGTCACCGACCACGTCGAGGTGGAGACCTACACCTGGTCCGTGCTGCCCGGCCACCACGACGACGCCCTCGTGACCGGACTGGCCGCCGAACTGACGTGGATGCGCGACGAGTTGCTGGCCCTGGGGCTCACGCAGGTGACGTCGTGACCGGCGACCGGACGGGCCGGCAGGTCGCCGTACTGTGCACGGTCGGCCTGACCCGGCGGCTGCTCGACGAGATGCCGCACGTGCGCGCGGTCGGCGAACAGGGCTTCACCGCCCGCCTGGACACCGTCTTCCCGGCCGTCACCGCGACCGTGCAGGCCACCCTGACCACGGGGGCGCTGCCGCGCGAGCACGGGGCGGTGGCCAACGGCTGGTACCACCGCGACCAGGGCGAGGTCATGATGTGGCGCCAGCACAACGGGCTGGTGCACGGCGAGAAGGTCTGGCAGGCGGCCCGCCGCCGCGACCCGGAGCACTCCACCGCCTACCTGTGCTGGTGGTGGGCGATGGGCGCCGACGTCGACACCGTCCTCACCCCCCGCCCCGTCTACCACCACGACGGCCGCAAGTCCCCGGACTGCTACACCGTCCCGGCCTCCCTGCGCGACGAACTCACCGTCGCACAGGGCGACTTCCCGCTCTTCCAGTACTGGGGCCCGACCGCGTCGATCGCCTCCACGCGCTGGGTCGCGGGCGCCGCCCGGTACGTCGTCGACCGCCGCCGCCCCGACCTCACCTTCGTCTACGTCCCGCACCTCGACTACGACCTCCAGCGGTACGGCCCCGACAGCCCGCAGGCCGTCCGCGCCGCCCGGGAGACCGACGCGGCCCTCGCCCCGCTCCTCGCCGATCTGCGGGAGCGCGGCACGACGGTGGTCGCGCTGAGCGAGTACGGCATCACCGCGGTGAGCCGGCCCGTCGACATCAACCGGGCTCTGCGCCGCGAGGGACTGCTCTCGGTGTACACCCAGCGCGGCATGGAGTACCTCGACCCGCACACCTCGCGGGCGTTCGCCGTCGCCGACCACCAGGCCGCGCACGTCTACGTGGCCGACCCCGCCGACGTTCCGCGGGTGCGGGACGTGCTGAAGGCACTGGACGGTGTCGACGAGATCTGGGACCGCACCCAGCAGGCCGACCACGGCATCGACCACCCCAACTCCGGGGAGCTGGTGGCGGTCTCGGAACCGGACGCCTGGTTCACCTACTACTACTGGCTCGACGACGCCCGCGCACCCGACTTCGCGCGCGGCGTCGACATCCACCGCAAGCCGGGCTACGACCCCGCCGAGCTCTTCTTCGACCCGTCGATCCCGGCGGTGAGGGCGAAGGCGGCACTGACCGTGCTGCGGAAGAAGGCCGGGATGCGCGCACCGCTGACCGTGGTGCCACTCGATCCCGGGCTGGTCAGGGGCAGCCACGGACGGCTGCCCTCGGACGACCGGGACGGGCCGCTGCTGCTGTGCTCCGACCCGGTCCAGGAACGGGACCGCTACCACGCCACCGAGGTGAAGGATCTCCTCCTGCGCCTCAACGGACTGGCCTGAGACCGGCCGTGACGAGAAGAGAGGAGGAGAGATGGCATCGCTATCGGCCCCGGCCGCCGCGCACATCGATCACGCGGCGGACATCAGCGACGTGTACGTGCCGGAGACGGCACGCGCGGTGGTGGCGCGGCTGGGGGAGAACGGTGCGGCACACGTGTGGTGGTGGCCGCTGAACCAGGCCGTGGACCCGGTCGACTTCGCGCTGCTGGACGAGGCGGAACGGGCCCGTGCCCGCCGCTTCCACGCGGCGCGGGACGCGGCGGCCTTCACGACCACCCGGGCCGGCGCGCGCCGGGCGGTGGCGGAACTGCTGGGCGTGGCCCCGCAGTCCGTCCGCTTCGGCCGGCGCATCTGCCCCGGCTGCGGCGACGCCGAACACGGTCCGCCCGCGGTCGTCCGGCCGCCCGTCCCGCTCGCGGTCAGCCTGTCCCGCACCACCGGCTGCGGTGTGCTGGCGGTCCGGGCGGGCAACTGGGTGGGCGTCGACGTGGAGGCGTACCGCACGGTGGAGTCCGCGGCACTGGCGGAACTGGTCCTCACGCCGAACGAACGAGAACAGGTCTTTTCCTTCGCCGAGGGCCCGGAACGCACCAGAACCTTCCACCGGGCCTGGACCCGGAAGGAGGCGGTCGTCAAGGCGGTCGGCCTGGGCCTGATGGGCATGCCGCTGAACACCCTGGACGTGAACCCGTCCGCGGACGGCCCGCTGACCGTGCGCCACGTGCACCGCGAGCGCACCACGACCTGGCACGTCGAGGACCTGCACCTGCCGGGTCCCTGGTCGGCCTCCCTGTCCCGCCCGTCCGCCGGCCCGCTGGGCCCGGTCCACGTCCATCCGCCCGCCTGACCCCCGTATCGACCCGTCGGTACGGCCCGCCCCGGGGAGCGTCCCCCGGCTCCCGGGGCACCACGGTTCCCGGCCCCCGGCCCTCCCCGGCGGAGGCCGGGAACCGTCCCGGTCGGCATCCCCGCGAGGGAGAAACGATGACCCACACCATCGGCACCGGCACCCCGGTCCTGACCCCGCCCCCCGAACCCCCGCCGGCCCGCAAGGGCCCCCCGCACACCCCGTCCCCCGGCGCCGCTCTGATCGGCGGCGGACTCGCCGCGGCCGGTGCCGCCCTGCTGACCGGCGTACTCGCCGCGGGCGCCCTGCGCGACTTCCTGGACCGGATGGCCGGCGTCGTCGCCCTGGTCGCCCTGTCCGCGGCCGTCGTGCTCGGCCTGGCCACCGCCCTGCGCGGACTGCTGCCGCCCCCGGTCCGCACGCACGCGCAGCGCCTGCACCGCGCGCTCGGCGCGGTGGGCGTCGGCGCGCTGCTGACCCACATCGGCGTGAAGGTGGCGGGCGGCCGGGTGGACGCCGCGGCCGCCGCGCTCGGCTGGGGCAGCGGCGACGCCCTGGTCGGCCTGGGCACCCTCGCCTGCCACCTCTTCCTGCTCGCCCTCGCCACCGGCATCTGGCGCGGCATCTTCGCGCGACGCCGCTGGATCCGCCCGTTCCGCTTCCTCCACGGAGCCTCCTACGCCGCCTGGGCCGCCGCCATGATCCACGGCCTCACAGCGGGCCGGCCCCCGGCCCTCTGGGTGGTGGCCGCCTACACGACAAGCGCCGCGGCAGTGACAGCAACGCTGATCCTGCGCTGGACCCGACGCCGCACCTGACGGGAACGCGGCCGACCCCCGCAACGGCGCCCACCGGTCCGGCCGAAGGCCGCCACCGGCTGGGCGCCGCAGCCGGTCCCGGCCCCGGCCGCCCGGCCACCCGGACCGAGCCGGCGCCCCCGGTGAGGCGCCCGGTGCGGGGCGCGGGGCCGGATCGCGGACGCCGCGGGCGGTACGGACGTACGCGGTGGCGGCCGCCGCTGCCGGTCCGTCCGGCCCGAGCCCCAGCCGCCGCACCCGCCCCCTTTCGGACGATCTACCGCGTCATCGGCTGGAACTCATGCCCCGATCCACCCGTACGGGCCCTTCCCATAGGGCCGATATAGATCGCAGGGCCAGATTCGATCCGATGCACTTCCGCTGTCGGCGGAGGCGCTCACCGCCCCACGCGACGATGGATGGAGAGGACTGGTCACGCATGATGACCGAGAGGACCAACACCGAGCCGCGCAGCGGCACCGTCACCCGGAGCCACGCCCTGCGGCTGGACGAGGTCAGCAAGGTCTACGGCAGGAACGGCCGTGGCGTCCGGGCCCTCGACGGCGTTTCCGTGGGCATCGAGCGCGGCTCGTTCACCGCGGTCATGGGCCCGTCCGGCTCCGGCAAGTCGACCTTCCTGCACTGCGCGGCCGGCCTCGACAAGCCGACCTCCGGCCGCGCCTGGATCGGTGACACAGAGCTCGGAGGGATGAACGAGACCCAGCTGACCAAGCTGCGCCGCCAGCGCATCGGCTTCGTCTTCCAGGCGTTCAACCTGATCTCGTCCCTCTCCGTACGCCAGAACGTCGAGCTGCCCCTGCGGCTGGCCGGCGAGCGCCTGGACAAGCGGTGGCTGGAGGAGATCCTCGCCCGCGTCGGCCTCGGCGGCCGGGCCGGCCACCGCCCCGCGGAACTCTCCGGCGGCCAGCAGCAGCGTGTGGCCATCGCCCGCGCCCTGATCACCCGCCCCGACGTCATCTTCGGCGACGAACCGACCGGCGCCCTGGACACCGTCACGGCGAAGGAGATCCTCTCGCTGCTGCGGTCCTGCGTGGACGACACCGGCCAGACGGTCGTCATGGTCACCCACGACCCCGTCGCCGCCTCGTACGCCGACACCGTCCTGTTCCTGGCCGACGGCCGCCTGGCCGACCGTATGCACGCCCCCACCGCCGAGCGCGTCGCGGACCGGATGACGCACCTGGGAGCGTGGGCCTGATGCTGCGTTACGCCTTCCAGACACTCAGGTCCCGCAAGGGCGGATTCATCGGCGCCTTCCTGGCGCTGATGTGCGCCGCGGCCCTGGTCACCGCGTGCGGCATCCTCCTGGAGACCGGCCTGCGCGGCACCATCGGCACCGAGCGCTACGCCGCCGCCCCGGTGATCGTCGGCGGCGACCAGAACGTCCACCAGGCCACCGTCAAGAAGAAGAAGGGCAAGACCAAGACCAAGCACAAGGCGAAGCCGCTCGCCGAACGCGTCTGGCTGCCCGGCTCCACCGTCACAGCGCTGGAGAAGGTGCCCGGCGCCCGGGCCGTCGTACCCGAGATCACCTTCCCCGCCTACGCGGTCAGCCCCGAAGGCCGCGTCGTCGAGGGCGTCGACGGCAAGCCCTCCTACGGGCACGCCTGGGCCTCGGCCGCCCTCACCCCGTTCACGCTGGTCGACGGCGCCGCGCCCGCGTCCGCCGCCGACGTCGTCGTGGACCGCGAACTCGCCGGCCGTACCGGCCTGAAGACGGGCTCGAAGCTCACCGTGCAGTCGACCGACGCCCCCCGCACCTACACCGTCAGCGGCATCGCGGCACCCGCCGGCGGCGACCTGAAGCAGCAGACCTCGCTGTTCTTCTCCACCCCCGAGGCCCAGCGGCTCTCCGGCCGCGACGGCCAGATCACCGCGGTCGGCGTGCTGCCCGCGAAGGGCGTCGGCACCGCCGAACTGGCGGACCAGGTGAAGAAGGCACTGGACGGCACCACCGCCCAGGTCGTCACCGGCGGCGACCGCGGCCCGGTCGAGTTCCTGGACGCGGCGAAGGCCCGCATCAAGCTCGTCTCCATGGGCGGCGCCATCGGCGGCACCTCGCTGCTGGTCGCGATCCTCGTGGTCGTGGGCACCTTCGCCCTCTCCATCCAGCAGCGCTACCGCGAACTGGCCCTGCTGCGCGCCATCGCCGCCACCCCCAAGCAGGTACGACAGCTGATCGGCCGCGAGGCCCTGATCGTGGGTCTGCTCGCCGGGGTGCTCGGCGCCGTCGCCGGACTGCCGATCGCGTACTGGCTGCACCACAAGTTCGTCGGCTTCGGCACCATCCCCGACACCCTGCAGGTCACCTTCAGCTTCTTCCCGTTCGCCGCCGCCGTCGGCGCCGCCCTGCTGGGCGCCTGGGCCGCGGCCCGCATCTCCGCCCGCCGCACCGCCCGTATCCGGCCCGCCGAGGCGCTCGCCGAATCCGCCATGGAGCGGACCGGCTTCGCGTGGGGCCGCTTCCTCGCCGGAGCGCTCACCCTGGCCGGCGGGGTCGTGCTGCTGGCCGTACTGAGCGTGCTGAAGACCGAGCCGGCGTCCACGCCGGTGACGTTCCTGACCGTCGTGGTGCTGGCGGTCGCGGTGTCCCTGCTCGGCCCGGTCATCGCCCGGCTGGCCGTCGCGGTCCTGGGCGTCCCGCTGCGCGCCTCGCGCGTCGCCGGCCACCTCGCCACGGCCAACGTCCGCGCCAACACCAAGCGGATGGCGTCCGCGATCACCCCGCTGGCCCTGCTCATCGGCATGGCCTGCACGGTGCTGTTCGTGCAGACCACGATGGGCGACGCCGCCTCGGCCCAGGCCGAGGACGGCAACCGGGCCGACTGGGTCGTCGCCTCCTCCGGCCCCGGCGTGCCCGAGCAGGCCGCCGACGCGCTGCGCGGCACCCCCGGCGTCACCGCGATCACCGAGGTGGTCCGTACGACCGTCCGCGTCGGCCTCGACAAGTACCCCTCGCAGGGCGTGTCCACGGACGGCCTGCGGAAGAACTGGGACCCGGACGTCAGCGAGGGAACACTGGCCGGTTTCGGCACGCGCAGCGTCGCGCTCAGCGAGGTCGCCGCCGACCACCTCGGCAAGAAGCCCGGCGACTCCCTCAAGATCACCCTCGGTGACGGCACCGTCGTCACCTTGAAGGTGGCCGCCGTCTACGCCCGCGGACTCGGCTTCGGCGACCTGACCATGGCCCACGACCTGGTCGCGCGGCACGTCGACAACCCGCTCGCCTCGTCCGTCCTCGTCCAGACCGCCGACGACGGCACGGCGGGCCGAGAGCAGCTGCAGAAGGCCGTCGGCGCGTACCCGGGCGTCGGCGTCCTGGACCGCGGCCAGGTCGAGGACCTCCAGGCCGAGGTGCAGCAGTCCAACGCCGAGGTCAACTACGTCGCCATGGGGCTGATCATCGCGTTCACCGCGATCGCCGTGGTCAACACGCTCGCCATGTCGGTCTCCGACCGCTTCCGCGAGTTCGCCCTGCTGCGCCTGGTCGGCACCACCCGCCGGCAGGTCATGGGCATGCTGCGCATCGAGTCCCTGGTCGTGGTGATCATCGCTGCGGCGCTCGGCAGCGGCATCGCCTTCGCCGTCCTGACCGCGTTCAGCATCGGCATGACGGGCACCGCGGCGCCCTCCGTCGACCCGTGGATGTACCTGGGTGTCCTCGGCTTCGCCGGCGCCCTGGCCCTGCTGGCGACGGTCGTACCCGGCCGGCTGTCGCTGACCGGCCGCCCCGCGGACGTCATCGGCTCCCGCCAGTGACGGCACCCCGCCACGGCACCCACGGCTGAAGGGCCGGCCCCGCGGGGCCGGCCCTTCAGCCGTGGGTCGCCGTCCTGTCCTAGTCCAGAACCGCGCCACCGCCCTTGCGGTCCACCCGGCTACGGCGGTTGTCCAGGTGCGCGTAGACCCGCTCCAGCCAGCGGTCCGCGCCGTCGTAGCGCGGAACGAAGGAGGTACGGCCGTGCACCGCGACCCGGTTGTCCACGACGGCGAAGTCACCGACCCGCAGCCGGTGCGCCGTCATCGTCTCGACGAACGCCTCCCGCAGCTCCGCCATCGCCGCCTTCGCCGCGTCGTCCAGCGGGTGGGTGGCGGCGAAGTCCACCAGCACGTTGGGGTCCTCCGGGTCACCCAGCAGCACCGGGTGCGCCGACCGGACGCTGTCGAGGCTGCCGAACGACGGCGGCGGCTCGGTCAGGAACCGCGGCTCGGCGAGCACCCGGCGCACCTCCTCCGACAGCAGCGGCAGCGCGCGGCGGACGGAGGAGGTGCACAGTTTCGCGTCGCCGGTCGGGTCCTCCCGTATGCAGAGCAGCCCCACGTAATCGGGCCGGTTGTCGTGGAAGGCGTTCTCCACGTGCAATTCAAGGAGTACGGAACCGGCGTTGCTCTGGGATTCCTCCCGGCCCGGCACCGGAACCACGTTCTGCACCAGGGCGCCGTTCTTCTCGCTCCGGAAAGAGATCACCTCGCCGAGTTGCAGCATCAGCGAGGTGATGACGGAGGCGGCGGTCGTCGGAACGCGCTCGACGGAATTCGGCACGCTCGGCGTCGGCGGCAGCGGATCGCCCGCCACCACCGGCAGATTGCGCAGCAGCAGCACCCCGTCCTGACCCGGATCGTGCCGGAACGCGCGCAGCGTGGCCAGCAGCGTACGAGGCATCGACGAGGAGACGGCGAGGGCCGCGCCCAGCCACTCGGAGCTGTCGATGAGCGGATGCCCCGGACCGGTCAGCCGGCGGGTCAATGCCACCAGCTGCTCCCTTTCCCGTTCGCTGAGTTCAAGCCCGGTCACCGTGTTCGACGCGGCCGGACCCAGCATCTGAATCTGAGTCATAGGAGAGATTCCTCAGGTTGTCGGCAATTTCCCCGGCAATTCTGGGAGCCCGTCCTATCGCGCCCCTATGGGCCGTCGGTATAGGCCGTCAATAGTCCTGGGGAGGAGGCTCGAGAACAGTGACCGTACGCATCTGAGCACATCTGAACAGCCCGGTCGCCCCGGCGGACGGGTGCGGAAAGGAGACGCGGGACATGACACCCCCACGCGATCGAGGCCGGGCGGACACCCCCGGCAGGGCAGAAGAGGAGCCCCGCACCACCGCGGGTACCACTGCGCGGGTCCGGGGGAGCGGAAGGACGGGGCCGGGTGCGGCAGCCGGGGAAGAGGGTGCGCCGGGTGCGACTCGGCCTGGCGAACGGCCCCGGCCCGGCCGCGTCCCCGGCGGCCGCGCGGAACACGCGGCCGCTGCGGACTTCGCGGCCGGTGCGGACCTGCCGTCGAGTGTGGCGGCCCGGGCCGGCGGGGACGGCGCCGGCCCTGAGAGCACCTTGTCGGGCCGGGCGGCCGACCTCCATGAGACCGGCGCCACCGGGCAGGATGCCGGCCACGGCGAGGCCCGTACCGCCGACGGAAGTGCCCACCCCGGCACGGACGTCGGCGCCCGCGGCGACGTCGCTCACCCGGGCGGCGGTCGTACCGCCGAGGAGGACCCCCGCCTCGGCGACAACGCCCCCGCGGATCCCGGCGTTGTCGGCCCCGGCGTGCGCGCCGGAGCGGATCCGGGCGCGGACCCGGCCGCCGCCGTCGACCGGATCATCGCCCGAGGCGAGGCGCACGTGTGGTGGTGGCGCTGCCCCGAGCGGGTCGATCCCGCCGACCTCGCGCTGCTGGGCACGGACGAGTTCCGGCGTGCCCTCGGCATGCTCGCCGAACGGGACGCCGCCGAGTTCGTGCGCACCCGGGCCGGAGCCCGCCGCGCGCTGGGCGAACTGCTCGACATCTCCCCGGCCACCGCCCGGCTGGGACACCGGCGCTGCCCGGGCTGCGGCGCGGACGACCACGGCCCGCCGCTGCTGGTGCGCCCCGCGCTCCCGCTGGCGATCAGCCTGAGCCGTACGGCCGGCTGGGGCGTCTTCGTGGTCGGCGCCGGTCTCGCCATCGGCGTCGACGCGGAGGCGCTGCGCCCGGTGCGCGAGACCTTGTTCGCCGGGTCCGTACTGACCGAGGCCGAGCGGCGCCATCTGGACGCCATGGCGCCGGGCCCGGCCAGGCACGCCGCGTTCCACCGGGTCTGGACCCGCAAGGAGGCCGTCGTCAAGGCGGTCGGCGTGGGCCTCGTCGGCACGGAACTGGACCAGCTGGAGACCCACCCGGACCGGGACGGCCCGCTGCGCGTCACCCACCACGGCATCGGCCGCCCCACCGAGTGGACGGTGGAGGACCTGCGCCTCTCCGACCACCTCGCGGTGGCCCTGGCCCGCGCGGCCGGCCCCGCGGCCCGCGGCCCGGTCCACCTCCACCCGCCCACCGGCCCGTGACCCGGCGGCCCACCCCCGGCACCCCGGGCTCCGGCCGCAGTCCCGACCGCACTCCGAGAGAGGACGTCACGCATCATGACCACGGAATCCGTCGCACCGCCGGCCCGTCCCGCGGACCTCGACACCGCACTCGCCAGGCCCCACACAGGTCACCTGTCCGCCGCCGAGCTGGCCGCGTACTTCGACACCCTCGCCGAGGCCGTCCAGCGGATCGACCCCGGCCCGTCCGCGCCCGGCGGCTGGGAGAACCGGGAGCGGCTGCGGTTCTCCACCTGGGTGCGCGCGGCCTACGAACACCCGCTGTCGGCAACTGTGTTCAGCCACGCCGACGCCGATGCGGCCCGTTCCGCGCAGCACCGCCAGGCCGCCGAACTCGGTCTGCGCATGAACGTCTCGGGCACCGGTATCCGCCCCGCCCGCCCGGCCCCCCACGTCCGCGCGGCCGCAGCCGTGGCCGCGGTCTGGTCGGTCACCGCGCTGGCCGTCACGCAGTCCCCGCGGCCCCCGCGCGAGCGCGTCGTCTCCGACGCCTGGCGGATCGCCCAGGAGATCATCGCCCCGGCCCTGCTGACGGCCGGCCCCGGCTTCACCCGCGCCCGCGCCCGCGGGGCGTGGTGACGTGTCCGGCTCACCGGACTCCCCGTACGAGGGCGACGCCGAGAAGGAGACCGCGTACAGGCACACGCACACGGGCAGCGCCACGTACACGAACAGGAACAGGGAGAGCGACACGGCCGGCTCACCCCGCCCCGGCGACGGGCATGCCCCGCGGGGCCGCGAGCGCCGGCGCGGACTGCTGCTCCCGCGGTCCCCGCGAGGCCGCCGCCGCGAGCAGCCGTACCAGCTCGTGGCAGTGGTACAACGGCCGTCCCTGGTCGTCGAGTCCGGACAGTTCGAGGAGCGCGGCGTCGACGAGGGACTCCAGGGCGTTCTCCGCCGTGTCCTCCGACAGTCCGAGCCGGTCCCCGGCCCACCGCGCGGGGAACGGCTCACCGTCCGCTGCGCCGAGCGCCCCGAACACCGACCGCTCGACCGCTCCGAGCTGCTCCACCGAGGAGCCCAGCACCCGGCTCAGGTCGAGGTCGCCGAAGGCGAGTTCGGCCAGCCGGGCGGCGGGGTCGGCGAGCCGGTCGGCCAGCCGGGCCGCCGTCCAGTGCGGCCGGGCCGCCAGCCGGGCGCCCGCGATGGCCAGCGCCAGCGGCAGCCCGCCGCAGTACGCCACCAGGTCCTCGGCCCGGTCCGGGTCCTCCAGCAGCCGCTGCCGTCCCGCGCGGGCGGCCAGCAGGTCGAGGCCCGCCTCCTCGTCCAGCAACGGCAGCGCGAACGTGTCGCCCGCCGTCACCCGGGCCAGCCGCCGCCTGCTGGTGATGAGGACGGCGGACGGCCCGGCCGGCAGCAGCGGAGCGAGCTGCCGGTCGCCGGAGACGTTGTCCAGCACCAGCAGCAGCCGCCGGCCGGCGGTCCGCGTCCGGTACAGCCGTACCAGCTCGTCCAGATCGCCCGCGGGCAGGTTGGGGTCGCCCTCGCCGAGCGCCCGCAGCAACTGCGCGAGCACGGCGCGCGGAGCCCGCGGGGCGCCGTCCGAGCCGCAGAGTTCGGCGAAGAGCAGCCCGTCGGGGAAGTGCTCCCCGTTCTCGGCGGCGGCCCGTACCGCGAGCGCGGTCTTGCCTATCCCTGCCATGCCGGTCACCAGGATGCGCCGCTGTGCGGGCTCCTCGTGCCCCAGCCGCTCCCGCAGTGCCCGCAGTTCGTGCTGCCGTCCGACGAGTTCCCCGTCGGAGGCCGGCAGCATCGAGGGCACCGGACCGGTCCGCCCGGCTCGATCTCCGGCACTCCGCCCGAGCCCCAACTCTCCGCCCAGCACGGCCTGGTACGTCGATCCGAGCACCTCGCCGGGGTCGATGCCGAGCTGCTCGGCGAGGACGCCGCGCCCCTCGTAGTAGACGTGCAGCGCGTCCGCCTGCCGGCCGCACCGGTACAGCGCGGTCATCAACTGGGCTCGCAGCCGCTCCCGCACCGGGAACGAGGCGACCAGCCCGGTCAGTTCCGCCGTCACCTGCTCGTGCCGCCCCAGCTCCAGATCGGCCTCGATCCGGGACTCCAGGGCGAGCATGCGCTCCTCCTCCAGCGGCGCCAGCTCGGCGTCGAGCAGGTGCTCGGTGACGTTCGCGAGCGCCGGCCCCCGCCACAGCCGCAGCGCCCGGCGCAGCGACTCCGAGGCCTCCTCGAACCGCCGTTCCGCCAGCGCCCGCCGACCGTCCCGTTCCAGCCGCCGGAACTCGACCAGGTCGACCAGGGCGCCGGGAGCGCGCAGCACGTACCCCGGAGGCCGTCGTACGATCTCGGCCTCGTCGCCCAACTGCTTGCGCAGCCGGGACATGTACGTGTAGATCTGCGCGCTCGCCGTCGCCGGCGGATCCCAGCCCCACAGCAGTGAGCTGAGCCGCGCGTCGGACACGACCCGGTCCTGCGCCAGCAGCATGGCGGCGAGCACCGTGTGAATCTTGGACCCGGAGAGGGCAACCCGTTCGCCGTCCCGTACAGCCTCCACCGGCCCTAGGACCAGAAACTCCATCGGGCACCCCCCTTCTGGTGCGGCCATTCCTACAGTGAAGAAGGTAGGAGGCGCTGTTATCGCGGGGTTATCGCTGCGGGCGCGGTCGCTCCCGGGTCTGTGTGCCGTGATCTCCACCGCAGATCGACCGTCCGTCTGCCCGCCGATCTCCACGGGGCCGGCACCTGCGAAGCCGGGCCGTCACCGCCCCGCGCGACGGATGCGGATGGGTCCGCGGGCTTCGGTCTCCGCGACGGGCCGGCCGGCCTGGGTCACCTCGGCCTTGCCGACCGCCACCAGACGCCAGGCCGCTCGGCGGGCCGGTTCCATCAACGCCCGCCAGCCTCCGTCGTCGCCTTCGTAGACCTCGCGCGCGGCGTCGGACGGACAGATCGAAGCAGTGGCCGCACGTCGCTCCAGCAGGTCCATGATGACCTGCTCCAGCCGCTGAGCAAGCTGCCGGTCCGTCTCCGCCACGCAATCCAGTGTGGCACCGTTCGCGCGAGGGCGGAGGATCCTTCCGAGCGGCCACTGCTTCGGCCGAGGGCCATGGATCGATGAAGGATCCAGCGGCCGGACCGACGTGGCGCAGCGCTTCCCGGCGGCTGTCACGCGGGGCGCGGTGCGGTGCCGACGGCGACGGACGTCCGCGATGATCGCGACGTGCCCAGGGGGCCGGGTGGAGGGCTGCCCGCTCACGGTGTCCGCGGGTGCGTCTCCGCCAGGACTTCCGCCTCATGGGTGCGCCGGGTGCCGGCGGTGAACTCGCTCGTGTACGTCTCCTCGTCCATCGTGGCGCGCAGCCGGGCCGCGATGCGCTCCACGTCCCCCCGCTCCGCCGGGGGGTGCGGGGCGCCGGCCCGTTCCCGGGTCGCCGCCGCCGTGCCGAGGAGGCGGGTCGCCCGTTCCGTCGCGCCGGACAGGGAGTACGCGCCCGCCAGGCCCTCGAGGGCCAGGGCGACCGAACGGGGGTCCTTGGTCGTCGCGGCGGCTGCGAGGCCGTCCCGGTGACAGGCCAGGGCGCGGTCGGCGTCGCCGCGCTGTTCGGCGATGAAGCCCAGTTCGGCCAGGACCAGCGCGAGACCGGGGCCGTCCCCACGGCGGCGGTTCCAGGCCAGCCAGGGCCGCAGCCACTCCTCGGCGGCGTCCAGCCGGCCCTGGCGGCGGGCGCTCAGCGCGAGGCCCAGCGCGGCGAACTGCTCGGCCGGCTGGTTGCCCTGCCCGACCGCGATCCGCAGCGCGCGCGTGTGCAGGTCGTCGGCCTCGTCGTAGCGCTGGGTGAGCAGGGCGATCCGGCCGAGACCGGACAGCTTCGTGGACATCTCCGGCCAGGTCTCCAGGGCCTGGGCGATGCGCAGGCTCTCCCGGTGCAGCTGGGCGGCGAGATCGTAGTCGCCGTTGATCTCGGCGAGCCTGCCCAGCACGTCCGTCGTCTTCAGCCGGCCCCACAGGTCGCCCAGTTCCGCGAAGTGGGCGCGGGCCTCCTCGGCGTTGCCGCGCAACGACTCCAGGTCCCCGCGGGCCAGGGCGAAGCACGCGCGCGTGGTCAGCGCGGCGGCGGTGCCCCACGCGTCACGCAGGGTGCGGAAGCGGACCAGCACCCGCTCGACCCGCTGCTCGCCCTTGACCAGCGCCCCCACCGTCCACTGCGCGTGCGCCAGGAACCACTGGGCCCTGGTCGACTCCAGGGTCGACTCCGGCGGATCCTCCTCCAGGAGGGCGTCGCACTCCCGGTCGTGCTCGCCGAGCAGCAGCCGGATGCCCGTGTACCAGAACTCCGCCTCCACGCGCTCCTCGGGCGTGGCCTCGCCCGGCGTGTCCAGGGCCGTCGCCAGCGCCCTGCGGGCCTCGCCCAGCCGGCCACGGACGTACCAGTACCAGGTCAGCGAGTTGACCAGGCGCAGCGCCTCCTGCGCGGCCCCGGACCGGTCGGCCTCGGCCAGTGCGCGCTGCACGTTCGCCGCCTCCAGGTCCAGGTACTGGAACCAGCGGGACTGCTCCCGCTCGTGCAGATGCGGCCGGGCCCGCTCGGCGAGGCGGACGCAGTGGCGCAGGTGCCGGGCGGCGGTCTCGGCGTGCTCACCGGACTCGGCGAGCTTGTCACGCGCGTAGACCGCGACCGACTCCAGCAGCCGGTAGCGCGGACCCTGCGGCCCTTCCGTGCGGACGGCCAGGGAGCGTTCCACGAGCAGGCTCAGCGTGTCGAGGACGTCGGCGGAGGACACGCCACCGCCGGAGCACACGTCCTCGGCGGCCCGCAGCCCGCACCCCTCACCGAACACCGACAGCCTGCGCAGCACGGTCCGTTCCCGGTCGTCGAGCAGGCCCCAGCTCCAGTCGAGCGTGGCCTGCAGCGTCCGGTGGCGTGAAGGGGCGTCCCGGTAACCGCTGTTGAGCACCTTGAAACGGTCGTCGAGCCGGTCGTGCAGCTCCCGGATGCCCAGCGACCGCACACGCGTGGCGGCCAGTTCCAGGGCGAGCGGGATGCCGTCGAGGCGTCGGCACACATCCGCGACTAGCGGCGCGGTGGTGGCGTCCAGCACGAAGTCCGGGTCCGTCGCCCTGGTCCTGTCCACGAAGAGACGTACGGCCCCCGCGCTCGTCAGAGCGTCGAGGTCCGGGTGATTCTCCGGGGGCAGCGACAGCGGCGCCACCGGGTACACCGTCTCGTCACGGGTGCGCAGGGGTTCCTGGCTGGTCGTCAGGATGCGCAGGTGCGGCGCCCGGCTCAGCAGCAGGCCGGCCAGGTGCGCGACGGCCTCCACGACGTGTTCGCAGTTGTCCAGCACGAGCAGCAGCCGCCGCCCGGCCAGCGCGTTCGCCAGCCGGTCGACCGGGCCCCTGGCGTCGTCGTCGGAGGTGTTCTCCCGGATGCCCAGCGTCGCCATCACCTGCTCGGCCAGCGCCTCCGCACCGGCGAACCGCTCCAGGCCCCCGGCGTCCGCGAGCTCCACCAGCCAGGTGCCCTCGCCGAACGCGCCCGCCAGACTCTCCGCCGTGGCCTGGGCGAGACGCGTCTTGCCGACCCCTCCCGGGCCGGTGAGCGTCACCAGGCGGCGCTGTAAGAGCAGGGCCCGGATCGCCGGGACGTCCTGCTCACGGCCCACCAGGGGCGAGGCCGAACCCGTCGGTGCCGGTCCCGCCTGCACCACCGCGGCGGACGGCGCGGGCGGCTCCGGCCGGGCCAGCACCGGGTCGTGGCGCAGGATGGCCTGCCGCAGCGCCTCCAGAGACGGCCCCGGTGTCAGCCCCAGCTCCTCGTCGAGCCGGCGTCGCAGGTCGTTGAAGCAGTCGAGCGCGTCGGAGGAGCGCCCCGCCTGGTACAGCGCCCACATCAGCGCGCCCCGCAGGCCCTCGCGCAGCGGATGGTGCTCCACCAGCTCCGTCAACTCGCCCACCAGCAGACTGTGCTCGCCCAACTCCAGCCGCACCCCGGCGTGTTCCTCCACCGCCGTCAGGCGTTCCTCCTCCAGGCTCGCCGCCGTCGGCCGCACGGACGGCTGGTCCGCGAACTCGGCGAAGGCGGGGCCCCGCCACAGTGCCAGCGCCTCGGTGTACAGCGCCGCCCGCGTCACCGGGTCGGCGCCGGACCTGGCCCGGGCGACCAGTTCGCGGAACCGCCCGGCGTCGAGCGCACCGGCCGGGATGTCCAGGACGTATCCGGGCGGCCGGTGCGCGATCAGTTCGCGGCCCCCCGCCTCCGCGTCCTCCAACGCCCGCCGCAGCTGGGAGACTTTGGCCTGGAGCGACGCCGTCGGCCGGGCCGTGAACGTCGAGCCGCCCCACAGGTCCTCGATCAGCCGCGCCGCCGGGACGACCTGCCCGTTGTGGGCGAGCAGATCGGCGAGGAGCATGCGCACCTTGACTTCGGGTACCCGCACGAGACGACTCTCGTCCGTGCGCACCTCCAGCGGCCCCAGCACCCCGAATTCCATGATCTCAGCGTAACCGGCCGACGACCGGCGTGACGTGCGACGAAAAGGCCTCGGCCACCGCCCCGAAGAGCTTTCCCGCAGCGTTTCCGAAGTCGTCCGAAGCGAATCCGAAGGGGCATATGCCAGGGTTCCCCGAGGAATGCGGTTCGGCGCTGGTGCGGAAGGCGGGGGCAGGTGGCCGAGAATGAACGACTGCGGCTGGCGATCATCATCGGCAGCATCAGGAAAGGCCGGTTCGGGCACGTCGCGGCGGAATGGCTGGCCTCGCGGGCCCGGTTGCGACCCGACTTCGACGTGGACGTCATAGACCTCGCCACGGCCTGGCTGCCCGACGTGATGTCCGCCGACCCGTCCGCGCCCCGGCCCCAGGCCGTCAAGGACCTGGCGCCCTGGCTGGAGTCGGCCGACGCGTTCGTGGTGGTCACCCCCGAGCACAACCAGACGTTCCCGGCTTCCCTGAAGAACGCGATCGACTGGTACGACGAGGAGTGGCACGCGAAACCCGTCGGATTCCTCTCCTACGGCGGACCCTCCAGCGGGTTGTGCGCGGTGGCCGCCCTGCGCCAGGTCTTCGGCGAGGTCCACGCCGTCCCGGTGCACGAGACCGTGAGCTTCCACAACTACTGGGAGCGCCTCGGGCCCGACGGCACCCTGGCCGCCCCCGACGACTGGGACGTCTCGGCCCGGCTGATGTTCGACCGCCTCAGCTGGTGGGCCGGTGTGCTGCACCGGGCCCGGGCGGAGCGCGGCTACCACGTACCGCAGACGATCAGACAGGAGCGCAACGCGCGATGGACGGCCAGTGGTTCCGACGTTTCGGCGATCCCGAGCCCGACGCTCTCAGGCTGATCTGTTTCCCGCACGCGGGGGGCGCGGCCAGCGCGTACCTGCCGCTGTCCCGGCTGCTCCGGCCGCACGTCGAGGTGCGGGCCGTGCAGTACCCCGGCCGCCAGGACCGCCGGCTGGAGACACCCGTGGCGGACATCGGGGAACTCGCCGCGACCGTGGCCCGGAAACTGCAGGACGAGGAAACGGCGGCGCCCCTCGCGTTCTTCGGCCACAGCATGGGCGCGCTGATCGCCTACGAGACCGCCCGGATCCTCGAGGAGCGCGGGGCCCGGCCACCCCGCCGGCTCTTCCTGTCGGCCCGGGGGGCACCGGGACCGCGGCGCAGTCCGCACGACGTGCTCCCGGACGACGAGGCGATCCTGGCCGCCGTACGCCGGCTCGGGGGAACCGGCGTGGCCCTGCTCGACGACCCCGAGCTGGTGGCAATGGTGCTGCCGGCTCTGCGAGCCGACTACGCGGCCCTCGCCGCGTACTCCTGGACACCCCGGGAGCCGCTGCACACGCCGGTCACCGTGCTGTGCGGCGACGCCGACCCGGTCGTCTCCGTCGAGGAGGCGGCCCGCTGGCGGGCGTTCACCCGCGCCGAGACCGAGGTGCGGGTCTTTCCCGGCGGTCACTTCTATGTGGACCAGCGGCTCGACGACGTGGCCGAGGTGGTACTGCGCGGCGTCCGCTCGGCGAGCGCCGCTCGGGCGGGCAACGACGCCTGCCATGACTGATCACGGGTGTTCGACGTACGGGGGTTAGGCGTGGAGTTCAAGGTTCTCGGGCCGCTCGAGGTGGTGAGCGGCGGGCGCGGTCTGCCGCTGGGCGGCGTCAAGCAGAGAGCGGTCCTCGGACTGCTGCTCCTCCACGCCAACCAGGTGGTCGCCACCAGTCAGCTCCTGGACGCCCTGTGGCCCGAGGACGCGAGGCCGGTCACGGCGCGCAAGATGGTGCAGAACGCCGTATGGGGGCTGCGGGCCCTGCTGGAGAGCGGTGACGGCGACGGGTACGAGCCGCCCCGGCTGCTCACCCGGGCACCGGGCTACGTCCTGCGCGTCGACCCCGAACAGCTCGACGCGACCCGCTTCGAGCGCGCCGTCGCCGCGGGCCGGGCACGCCTGGACGCGGGCGAGGCGGCCGAGGCGGCCGACCTGCTGGGGGAGGCCCTGGCGGAGTGGCGCGGATCGGCCTTGTCGGATCTGGCCGAACAGGGCGTGGAGTGGGCCGAGCTGACGGCGCTGCGGCAACTGCGCCTGGACGCCATGGAGGACCGCTTCGAGGCGGAGCTCGCGTGCGGCCGGCACCATGCCGTGCTGGGTGAACTCACCTCGCTGGCCGAGGCCGAACCCCTGCGGGAGCGGCTGTGCGGGCAGTTGATGCTCGCCCTGTACCGCTGCGGCCGGCAGGCGGAGGCGCTGAGCGTGTTCAGCAGGGTCCGGCTGGCCCTGGTGGAGGAGTACGGCCTGGAGCCGTCCGCCGCCCTGCAGACCCTGCAGCACCGCATCCTGCGCCATGACCAGGCGCTGGCCTGCCCCACCGAAACCCGCCCGGAGCCGGTCGCCCCCGGGACGGGCACCGCGCGACGGCACCCGGCCGGCGACACGGGGGCCGCGCGGACGTCCGTCCGGATCACCGCGGACACCGGGGTTCCGGGGACGTCCGGGCCGGGCGCCGTGGCCCCCGGGGCGGCCGGGCCGGACGCCGGAGCACCCGAACCCGTGCGGGCGGCCGCCCTCCTGTCCGTCGGTGCCGCGCACAGCGTCGAACAGCCGGGCTCGGCAACGGGCTTCGGCTTCGCCGAGGGGGGTGCGGTCGCCGAGCGGCGGGACGTGTGCGTGCTCGTGGTGTGCACGGAGTCCGCCGGGGACGCGGCGGCCATGGGGAGCGAGCAGCTGGACACCTCCCTGCACGACGCGGTCACCGTGCTCACCGAGAGCGTCGAGGACCGCTCCGGGACGGTCGTCGGTTCCATGGGCGGGCTGTGCGCCGCGCTGTTCGGGCTGCGGTCCGAACGCCCCGAGGCGTCGCTGAACGCGGTGCGCGCGGCCTTCACGGCCCGTGAACAACTGGCCCTGCGGGCGGGCATGGTGATGCGGGCCGTGGTGATCTCCGGCAAGGCGATCGTGCGGCACGACCCGCACGACCCGAACGCCGCCGTCTCGGTGGTGGGCACCCTGCTGGACAAGGCGCACGGGCTGCTCTACGGTGTCCCCGAGGGCGAGTTGTACGTGAGCGATGACGTGGCCGGCGACACCGGCGCGTGGGTGAGCTACGACGAGTCGCCCCACGCCGACGGCACCCCCGGCATCCGCAGGGCCCGGGCCCTGCACCCGGACGAGCCCGCCGGGCCCGGCACCGGCACCCGGCCCCGGCCCGAACTCGCCCTGCTGGAGAACCTGCTGGAGTACTCGCGCCACCACGGCGTGCCCTCCATGCTGACGGTGCTCGGCGATCACGGGGCAGGCAAGACCCGTCTGCTCGCCCAGTTCGAGCACCGCGTCGCGGGCGACGCCGACGGGGTGCGGGTCGTACGGCCGCGCCTTGCGAGGGGCGGCCACGACGCCGTCGCCGTCGCGGCCGCACTGACGGAGGCGTGGGGACAGCGGCACGTGGCGCGGCTCGAGCCGCAGGAGCAGCGGATCAGAACCGTGGTCCGCTCCGCCGCCGACTCCGACGTGGACGCGGCCCGGCTGCTGCGCGTGCCGTGCCCGGCACCGGCACCCCACCCCCTCCCGCCCGGGCGCGGGGCCGACCTGCTCGCCGCCTGGGGCGAGGTGATCGAGCACGAGGCACGGCACCGCCCCGTGGTGCTCTGCCTGGACGACCTGCACCTCGCCGACGACGCGGTGCTGGACTGGGCGGAGAGGCTGGGCGGCTCGGGCACGGGTGCCCTGCTGGTCGTCGCGTGCGGCCATTCCGAACTGCTGCGACGCCGGCCCATCTGGGGCAGCGCCTGCGAACACGCCAGCCGGCTGACCCTGTCCAGTTCGCGCGAGCCGGCCGCCGCCGCTCCGCTGCCGCGGCGCACGCTGCCCTTTCCGGACTGCCGCCCCCGGCGGCAGGAGGAGCGGGCGAGACCGTCCGGCCGGATCCACGCGGGGTTCCGGGGCAAGACAGCCGAGCCGGTCGAGGTACGCCCCGGCCGCCGGGCGGTGTGAGGGCCGGGCCGGCCGGGGTGGCGCCTCCTGGTGGGCGTGGCCGGGGCGGCCGGGGTGGCGCCTCCTGGTGGGCGTGTGATCGCCCGTTGGCGTCGTTCGGGTGCAGGGGGTGTTCGCCGGGGTGGCGCCGTCCGGATGCCGGGGGGTGCTCGCAGGGTGGCGCCCGTCCGGGTGGCGGGGTGTGTGTTCGCCGGGGTGGCGTCGTCCGGATGCCGGGAGGTGTTCGCAGGGTGGCGCCGTCCCGGTCGTGGGGTGTTCGCAGGGTGGCGCCGTCCCGGTCGTGGGGTGTTCGCAGGGTGGCGCCGTCCCGGTCGTGGGGTTGTGTTCGCAGGGTGGCGCCCGTCCGGGCGGCGGGGTGTGTGTTCGCCGGGGTGGCGACTTCCAGATGCCGGGGGAGCACCGGGCTTGCCGTGCTCCTGTGATGACCGGTTCGAGGAGTCGCGAATGGGTGGCGTGTGGACGGGACTTGATGTGCTGTCCGCATGGACATCGCAGCTCCCCAGACCCGCCGTCCGGCGCACGCCTCACCCCGGCCCGGGCGGGCCCCCGGCCCCGGCGAGATGGACACCCCGCTGGCCGTCTTCGTCGGGGCCCGGTTCGCCGCGGCCCTGCACGAAGGGCTGAGCCGGGCCGGCCGGCCCCGGGAGGCCGAGCCCGGGCGGCGGGACGACTCCGAGCCCCTCGCCCGCCCGCCCGGGCGCACCGTGGCGCAGCGGGACGCCCTGCTCACCGAGCACACGGCGGAGATACTGGCCCGCTTCGGTGGGGCACTGAGGGCCGTGCCGGGTGTCACCGCGCCGCAACGGACCCGGATGACCGCCTGGGCGCGGCGGGTGCTCGGCGAGGCCGGGTCCGCCGCACCGGTGCGCGCCGGCACGACGGCCCCCTGGGCGGCTCTGGCGGGGTCCCTGCTGGTCGAATCGGCCGCGGACGTCCTGCCCGACGGGTCCGCGGACGGCACACGGGCGCTGGGCGCCCTCGCCCGTGCCATCCGCTTTACCGGCACGGGCGGGAAACGCTCAGGCGACCTCGGACTCCCGGACCGGCGGAAGCAGCGACTCCAGTAGCCGGTCCAGCGCGTCGCCCGTCTGCGGGCTGAGGCTGAGGGTCACCGTGCGCGGGTGCGCGGTGGCCCAGCCCGGCCGCCGGTCAGGAAGCCTCGAGTCCGCACCGACGACGGTGAGCAGCGGCACACCCGCGTGGGTCTGCGTCAGCCGCTCCACCATGTCCAGCAGCGTGTCGTCGGCGTGCTGGAGGTCGTCCCAGATCAGCACCAGGGGCTGCTCGCGCGCCGCCCGCACCAGGAACGTCCCCCAGGCCCGGAGCATCTCGCCGGGCATCTCCCGCTCGTGCGCCGACCGTTGCGGCGACAGCAGCCGGACCAGCGGCGCGTACAGGTCCGCCGCGACGGCCGGGTCGCCGCCGAGACGGTCGAGCGTGGACCGCAGCAGCGCCGCGGTGTGGGGCTCGGAACTGCCGGGGCCGATGCCGCAGTAGGCGGCGAGGACCTCCGCCGGCACCGACAGGGCGGAGCCGGCGTGCGGCGCGGGAACCGTGCCGGCCAGTACCCGCGCCGGGCCGCCGTGACTCTCCTCGACCCGGCGCTGGAACTCCATCAGCAGACGCGTCCGGGCCCGGCCGGACCCCTCGATGAGCGTGATCAGATGTGCCGTCGAACGCTGCAGGGTGTGCAGCAGGGTGTGGTGCATCAGCTCCAGCTCGCTGACGTGGGCGGCGGCTCCCGCCGGGCCCCACGCCAGGTCCGTGACGGCGTCGTGCAGCGCGTGCAACTCCCACGGGGCCAGGGCGGACGCGCAGGCGCGCCGGAACGTCGCCGCCTGCTCGACCTGCCGGTGGGTCTCCTCGCAGACGTGGATCTCCCCGGCCTGCACATGGGCCAGCATCGTCCGGCAGGTGTCGACGAGCCTGCCGCCGCTCCAGGGCGGCGGCGGGTCGTCCGAGGGCCGGCGCGGCAGCAGGGCCTCGCCGGACGCCACGGCCGCGTGCACGGTGAGGCCGCGCACGGCGGCCTGCGGCGGTGCGAGCGTGCCGGTGGGGACGCTCAGGCTGTCGCGGACGGCGGCCGCGGTGCGGACGGCGCGCTCGGCGATGTCGGCCGGGTCCGTCCCCTCGGCGAACACGGAGAGCACCGTCGAACCCAGCACGGCCGTGACCCGGCCGCCGTGGAGTTCGGTCTTCTCCCGGGCGATCTGGGTCAGCGCGTCGAGCACCCGGTCCCGGTCCTCGGCCAGCACCCGCCCCAGCTCCGCACCGAGCCCGAAGCGGAACATGACCACGCTGGCGGTACGGGACTCGCGCCGGCCGGGGGAGGAGACCTCGGTGGCCGGAGCGGCCCGCTCCACGGTCGCGGCCGGTTCGACGCGCACGGGCGGTTCGGAGCACGCGGCCCGCTTCACGAGTGCGGGCGGTCGGTTGCGTGGGGCCTGGTTCGCAGGCTTGGCCGCCCGGTGGTGCGGGGCCTGGCTGACGGGTGTGGCCGGTTGGTGGTGTGGGGCCCCGACGGCGGCCGTGGCCGGTTCGGTGCGTGCGTCCTGCTTCGCGGGTGCGGGCGGTCGGTGGTGCGGGGCCCGGCTCGCGGGTGTCGACGGTTCGGTGCGTGGGGCCCGGCTCGCGGGCGGGGACGGTTCGGCAGGTGTGCGCGGCTCGGTGTGCTCGGCCCGCGTGGACGCCGACGCTGCTGCCGCCGGTGCGAGGGCCACCGGGGCGGCGGGGTCCGCGGCCGGTTCGGGCAGGGCCGCCGCGGTCCGGGGGAGCGGGGCGAGGTTCACCGGCTCCCGGCCGCCCACCGCGCGGGGCACCTCCAGCATCGCGTCCTGCGTGAGGATCGCCTGCTGCAGCCGGTGCAGTTCACGCCCCGGCTCCAGCCCGAGCCCCTCCACGAGCGCGGTGCGCACCCGGCCGAAGACCGCCAGCGCCTCGGCCTGCCGCCCGCACCGGTACAGGGCCACCATGAGCTGCCCCGAGGCGCGTTCCCGCAGCGGCTCGGCGGCCACCAGGCTCTCCAGGTCGGGCAGGACCAGCTGGTGCCGGCCGCAGGCGAGGGCGGCCTCGAAATGGTCCTCCATGACATCGAGCCGGCGGTTCTGCAGGGCCGACAGCTCCGGCCAGCAGATACCTTCCTCCACCAGGTCGGAGAGAACGGGACCGCGCCACAGGGCCAGCGCCTCGCCCAGCGAGCGGCGGGCACGCTCCACCTCGCCCGTCGCCAGGGCCGCCCGGCCCGTCACCACCCGCTGCTCGTAGTCGAGCAGGTCGACGCGCTGCTGGGGCACCCGCAGCAGATAGCCGGGCGCGCGGGTCAGCAACTCGGGACTCTGCTCGTCCCGCGGCGGACGCGACAGGACGCCGCGCAGCTTCCACACGGCGTTCTGCAGGATCTTGCGCGCGGTCATGGGCGCTTCGTCGTCGGCCCACAGGGCCGACAGCATCTGGCTGGTGGACACCACCTTGTTCGCCTGCAGCAGGAGATACGCCAGCACGGCGCGCTGCCGGTGCCCGCCGAGGTCCACCAGGCTGCCCGGCGGTCCCCCCACAGGCTCGACTTCCAGCGGCCCCAGTAGGCGGAACTGCATGAACTCCCCCGTCTCGCTTGCTCCGGCGTGCTGCGTCACCCGGGACCGGTGTCTCGCCTGACGGCTCGTCGACGCGGTCCGCTTCCCGTACTGCTTCCGCCCTGGTGGCCGGCCCGGTCGCGGCCGGCACCCGGCCGGAGTGTGCCCTGGGAGTCCGCCGGTGGGGGGAGGCGGCGGACCCAGGGGTCGATCAGCGGCCCGCGGCGGTGAGTTCGTCGCCGGCCTGCTTGCGCAACAGTGTGCACACGTCACGCAGTCCTGCGTACAGCTGTTCCAGTTCGGCGTCTGTGACAAAAATCGAGGGTTCAAAACGCAACGTGCCGACCGCGCTGGCCGTCGGGAACGTCCGCACCCGGTGCCGGCGCAGCAGATGGCCCGCCAGGAAGTAGCCGAACAGGCCGCTCTGCGCGATCTGCCGCAGTTCCGGCGAGGACGCGTCGGACTGGTCGCGGAATTCCAGGCCCTGCATCAGCCCGTGTCCGCGTACGTCCTCCACCACGTCGGGGAATTCCGCCCGCAGCGCGTCGAGCTTCGCGCGCAGCGCCGCACCGCGCTCCTCGGCCTGCCGGTAGGCCGCGCCGCCGTCCCTCTCCAGCAGTTCGAGGACCTTCAGGGCGATGTGGCAGGAGAAACTGTCCTTGGCGAAGGTCGAGCTGTGCACGATCTCGAAGTCCCGGCGGTAGCGCTTTTCGCGCACCAGCATCACGGACGCCTTCGCGATGCCGCCCCCGAGGGTCTTGGCCAGGGTGTAGTAATCACCGCGCAGGCCGATCCGGGAGCCGGCGAGCAGGGCACCGGTGCGGCCCATTCCGCTCTGGATCTCGTCGACGACGACGGGGCAGTCGATCCGGGCGCAGAACTCCTGGATCTCCCGGGCGAACTCGCGGGACAGGACGCGAATTCCGCCCTCCCCCTGAATGGGCTCGACGAGGAAGGCGCAGAACACCGGGAACCCGTGCTCCGTCACCGTGACCCTGCCGTTCTCCGTGTTCAGGCCGAGCAGGGTCCGGCGTTCACGCGCGTAGACCGCGTTCAGGTCCTCGGGGCTGTCGTGCGGGACGAACCGCGCCTGTGCGCCGAGGGACTTGAAGGGCAGCCGGTAGCCTTCGTTGTGGGTCAGCTGCACACTGCCGGCGAGCTTGCCGTGGAAGCCGCCCTCCAGGGCGAGGAACAGCGGCGGGGCAGCGGCGGTCTCGTCGTTGCGGCGCCTGATCGCCGCCTCCAGCAGGCGGACGGTGTCGTTGTCGTCGGCGGCGAGGGCGACTCCGAGGCGAGCGGCCGCCTCCCCGTGGACGGTGGCGGACCCGTCGGCCACCGCGGCCCGCGCCCGGGCGAGTTCGGCGTCGACGGAGCCGAGCAGTTCGGACACGCGCATGCCCCGGTCCAGTTCGGCGTGCTTCACGGCGGCTTCCACCGCTTCCGCGCCACTGTTTCCGAAGATGGCGTAATAAGGCTCACCATCGGCGAGTTCACGCGCGATGATGCGGTTCAGCTCGGCGGCCAGCCGGTTGGCGTACGGGTGGCGCGAGAACTGGGCGTGGACCGGTGTATGTTCGGCGAGCAGCCGCCGGGCGTACGCGGTGATCTCGGGGTGGTGGTGGCCGAGAAGCACCGAGCCGTAACCGCCGGCGAAGTCCACGACCGGGAACTCGGTGCCGTCGTCGTCCCGTACGTACAGGGTGTTCCCCTCGGCGCGCACGTATTCCACCGCCAGTCCCGCGGTGTCGAGTACCTGGCGCAGATAGGGCTCGGCGAGTTCGCGTTCCGCGGCTGCGGCGGAGGTCTCAGTCATGCCCTCAGGGTCCGATGGGCGGGTAAACGTCCGGTCATTGAAAGGTCATCGGTGACGGCCGGTCACAGAAGGCCCACCGGTTACCCGCGCATGAAGGTACCGCGAGACGCCACGACTACGTTGATCGTGCCGGCTGCCCCTTCCGTGCGGACGGCACAGACGTGTCCCGTGACCCATCGGAGAGTGGCATGAATTCCGCGTCCGCCGAACTCGATCACGCTGCCGTGCGTTCCGGGCACGAACCGGTACGCCCGGACCGATTGCGGGGGGTGATGTCCCGTTTCGCCACCGGCGTCACGGTCCTCACCGTGGGCGGGGAGCACCT
Source organism: Streptomyces sp. NPDC002130 (assembly GCF_040296465.1). Classification (NCBI taxonomy): domain Bacteria; kingdom Bacillati; phylum Actinomycetota; class Actinomycetes; order Kitasatosporales; family Streptomycetaceae; genus Streptomyces; species Streptomyces sp. NPDC002130. The sequence goes on along the minus strand of NZ_JBEOXI010000028.1, from coordinate 459 downwards.
GCACGCCATGACGGCGAACGCCTTCAGCTCGGTCTCCCTCCACCCCCCGTCGGTGCTGTGCAGCGTCGGCCACAGCGCGGTCATGCACGGCGCGCTCACCGGGGCCGGGCGCTTCGCCGTGAACATACTCGGAGCCCACCAGGAGCCGCTCGCCCGGCACTTCGCCGACAAGAGCCGCACCCTGGGCGCCGCCCAGTTCGAGCGCGTCGACTGGCGCCCCGGCGAGCACACGGGTGCGCCGCTGCTCGACGACTCCGTGGCGTGGCTGGAGTGCGAGCTGACCGAGTCGCACGCGTTCGGCGACCACACCATCTTCATCGGCACCGTGCTGGCGGCGGGCGAGGGCGCGACCAGTGACGGGCTGCTCTTCGTCAACGGCCGCTTCGGGAAGCCGGCCAGGGCCTTGTCCATCGCCGCCGCGAAGCCGTTGGCCCACAGCCGGTTGACACGGGACCGCTC
>NZ_JBEOXI010000027.1:0-49745 GCF_040296465.1 Streptomyces sp. NPDC002130 | reverse complement strand
TCCTCCGCCTTGCAGCTCCACGCGCCAGGCCCCGCTCACCGGCGTTGAAAGAATCCGCCGATTCCCTGCGGCCTGATCCAAACGACAGGCCCTAGCTGCAGTACCCCGGAAGATGAACGCCGCGTGACCGGCTCCGGGCCGTATCCGGAGCGGGCGGCGACGCGCAGGGTAGTCCAAGATCCACGTTCGGTGATCGGCGCTGCGCGTTGCCGCCTCGTTCACGCCCAGGTCATTCCCGCTGCCAACGATCCAGTACGAGCGGGGTGTTCATCTCACGAACGCCCCGCGACCACTGCCGACGCGTTCGCACTCGGGGAGAGAAGCGCATGTCGCGCACACGCTCAGTCGCCGGCTCCGGCCAGGGCATCCACCGTCGTTCCGTCCTCGCCGCCACCGGCGCGGTCGCCCTGGCCGGGGGTGTCGGCTACGCGCTGCGGCCCAGCGACAGCCAGGCCGCCACGGGCGCTCAGCAGGCCACCGAGGCCGTCGCCGCCTCCTCGCGGCAGGCACCGGCCGCACCACTCGCCCCCTACACCAAGGGCACCACCGTGGCGTCCGTCGCCGCCCCGCGCGCCGGCTCCGGCTCCGGCTACCGGCGCCTGGGCGACGGACCCGGCTGGCAGCGGGTCGTCCGCTCCGACCTGGCCGCACCCAAGTCCGGCCGGGCCGGGCGCCGTACCGCGCTCGCCGCCTTCGTGCAGCTCACCGACCTGCACATCATCGACGCCCAGCACCCGCTGCGCCTGGAGTACCTGCGCTCGGCCGACATCCACGCCTGGCGGCCGCACGAGGCACTGACCGTGCAGGGCGCGATCGCGCTCGTGGAGCGGATCAACGCGCTGCGCGGCGCCCCCGTCACCGGCGCCCCGCTGCACTTCGCCATGACCACCGGCGACAACACCGACAACAACGCCAAGTCCGAGCTGGACTGGTTCCTGAAGATCATGAGCGGCGGGCGCATCACACCCAACACCGGGGACCCGCGCCGCTACGAGGGCGTCCAGAACAGCGGCCTCAAGCAGTACTGGCAGCCGGACGCCGCCGTCCGCGACAGCGACAAGCAGGCCGGCTTCCCCCACCTCGACGGCTTCCTGAAGGCCGCGATCCGCGAGGTGCGCAGCCCCGGCCTCAACCTGCCCTGGTACTCGACCGTCGGCAACCACGACTCCCTGCCGATGGGCTGCTACGCCTCGCACGGCGACTCGTACCTCACCGAACTCGCCGTCGGCGGCAAGAAGCTGATGGACGTGACCGCGGCCGAGGCGCAGCGGCTCCAGGCCCAGATCAAGAAGGCCCGGGACCCCCAGGGCGTCCGCTACCACGACTTCCTGAAGTCGCACGCCCGCTCCATGCGTTCGGTCACCCCCGACGAGAGGCGCGCCCCCTTCACACCGGCCGAGTACGTCGAGGCGCACCTGGACCCGGCCCACCGCGGCCTCGGTCCGGCCGGCCACGGCTACTCCTCCGCCAACCTGGACGCCGGCACCCAGTACTACGCCTTCCGCGTCTCCGACGACGTGATCGGCATCAGCCTTGACACCACCGACTCCGGCGGCCACTACGAGGGGTCGATCGGCACGGCCCAGCTGAAGTGGCTGGACAAGACACTGCGGGACAACAAGCACTCCTACGCGGTGATCTTCAGCCATCACACCAGCAAGACGATGACGAACCTGCGCAGCGACCCGGCCCGCCCCAACGAGCGCCGCCACAACGGCCAGGAGGTCCTCGCCCTGCTCGGCGGCCACCCCAGGGTGCTCGCCTGGGTGAACGGGCACATCCACAAGAACGTCATCACCCCGCACGCCCTGGCGAGCGGCGGCTCCTTCTGGGAGATCTCCACGGCCTCCCACGTCGACTTCCCGCAGCTCGCCCGGATCATCGAGCTGACCGACAACAAGGACGGCACGATCTCCCTGTTCACCACCCTCGTCGAGTCCTCCGCCCCGCACCGCACGGACTTCTCCGACCTCTCCCAGACCGGCCTCGCGGCCCTCTACCGCGAGCTGTCCCTCAACGCCCCCGGCGCGAGCACGACCCTCGGCGGCGACCCGGAGGACCGCAACACGGAGCTGGTGCTCAAGAAGAGCTGAAACCCGCTCAACCGTCCGGCGCCGGTCAACCCCCGCCGGGGCCGCCGCAGTCCCTCCTCCCGACACGACTCGACATGACGTGACAGGGGGAAACGGGGACATGAACAGACGCGCGCGTACGGCGGCCCTGACGGCGGCGACCGCGGTGGCACTGTCGGCGGCCCTGGCGGCTCCGGCGGTTGCGGCGGGCCCGGTCGCCGCACCCGGCGGCCATGACGCGACCCGGCAGGCCGTGCGGGCCGCCGTGGCCGACGGCGTCCCGGGGGTGACGCTGACGGTACGGCGGGGCCACGGCACCTGGGCGGCCACGGCCGGCGTCGGCGACCTGGAGACGGGCAAGCCGCGTTCGGCCCGCGACCACTACCGCATCGCCAGCATCACCAAGACGTTCGTCGCCACGGTCGTCCTCCAGCTGGAGGCGGAGGGGCGGCTGTCGCTCGACGACACGGTGGAGAAGTGGCTGCCGGGCGCGGTCCGTGGCAACGGCCACGACGGCGGCCGCGTCTCGATCCGGCAGCTCCTGAACCACACCAGCGGCATCTTCGACTACCTGGAGGACCCGGGGTTCCAGCAGACCTACATGACCCCGGACGGTTTCATGAAGCACCGCTTCGACGAGGCGGCCCCCGAGGACATGCTCGCCATCGCGATGAGGAACCGGCCGTACTTCGAGCCCGGCGCGTCGTTCGCGTACTCCAACACCAACTACCTCCTGGCCGCGCGGGTGATCGAGAAGGCCACCGGCAACGACTACGGCGACGAGATCGACCGCCGGATCATCGCCCCCCTGCACCTGACCTCCACGGCGGTCCCCACCACCCGGGTCACCCTGCCCCGGCCCGGCAGTCGCGCCTACTCCAAGCTCGCCAGAACGGACACGGGCCCGACCTACGACGTCACGGAACTGAACCCGCGCCTGGCCTACGGCTCCGGCCAGATGGTCTCCAGCTCGGCCGACCTGACCCGCTTCTACTCGGCCCTGCTCGGCGGCAGGCTGCTCCCGCCCGAGCAGCTGAAGCAGATGAAGACCACGGTCGAGTCCAGCCGGGAAACCAGCCGCTACGGCCTGGGTCTGGTCGACCGCAAGCTCAGCTGCGGCGTCCACGTCTGGGGCCATGACGGCGGGATCTACGGCTCGAACTCGGACGCGGTGACCACCGGGAACGGTCGCCACTCCCTCGCCGTCAACTTCAACGGCGACTGGTCGGGGAGCACCGACGCGGTCATCGAGGCGGAATTCTGCCGCACGTAGGGCGGTGCCGTCTGTTCGCATGATGAGAAACCCGCTCACCTTGCGAGAAGAACAGCCGGATGGTCCATCCCTCGGCTGCCCGGCTACGAATCCCTGGCGAAGGGCACGCGAGAGTCGCAGCCGAGGGGGTCCTCCCCATGACGGGACAGCAACTGGAAGAGGCGGCCAGGGGCGTCGTGAAGGGAGCCCGGCCCCGCGAAGCGCCGCCGCACACCGCGGTCGCCGCTGTGGCGCGGCAGCTCGCCGCCCTGCTGGCGGACGTCGCCCACCTGGACGAGGTGCCGCCCGACAGCGACTTCTTCGACGATCTCGGCGCCGACTCCCTGGTGATGGCGCACTTCTGCGCGCGGGTGAGGAACCGGCCGGATCTGCCGCCGGTGTCGATGCGCGACGTCTACCGGCATCCGACCGCCGGCAGCCTGGCCGCCGCACTGCTCGACAGCACCCCGCCACCACCCGCCTCCGAGACGCCCGGCCCGCCCGCACTGCCCACGAAACAGGCCCCGGCACCGGCACCGCCGACGGGCCGCCCCCACCGCGTGCTCTGCGGGGCACTCCAGCTCCTCGCCCTCCTCGTCTACGCACTGCTCCTCGCCGCCGTCACCGCCCAGGGCTACGAATGGATCTCCGCACAGGCGCACCTGCTCGACGCCTACCTGCGAAGCGTCGTGTTCGGTGCCGCGCTGCTCCTCGTGCTGTGCGCCCTGCCCGTGATCGCCAAGTGGCTGCTGTTCGGCCGGTTCAGACCACGCCGGTTTCGCGTATGGAGCCTGACCTACTTCCGGTTCTGGCTGGTCAAGACGCTGATCCGGTCCAGCCCGCTCGTCCTGTTCGCCGGGTCGCCGCTCTACCCTCTCTTCCTGAGGGCCCTGGGTGCGCGGGTCGGCACAGGAGTCACCATCCTGTCGCGCTCCGCACCCGTCTGCGCCGATCTGCTGACCGTCGGTGACGGCACGCTCGTCCGCAAGGACGCGCTGATCAGCTGTTACCACGCGGCCGACGGGGTGATCGAGACCGGGCCGGTCACCCTGGGCCGGGGCGCGGTCGTCAGCGAGGTGACCGTGCTGGACATCGGGACCCGGCTCGGCGACGGATCCCGGCTCGGACACGCCTCCTCCCTGCACACCGGCCAGGCGGTCCCCGACGGCGAGCACTGGCAGGGCTCTCCGGCCCAGCCCTCGGACGGCGACTTCCCGGAAGTGCAGCCCGCCCGGTGCGGCACCGCACGGCGAGCGGCCCACGGTGCCCTGCTGATGCTCACGGTGCTGCTGGTGTACCTGCCGCTGGCGGTGGGCTGCCTGGACGTGCTGCTCTCCCGGGTGCTGGAGGGCTCCGCGGTGGCGAAGGGCGGGGCGACGGTGGGCTACGTCGACCTGCTGGTGGTCACGGCCGTGGTCTTCTTCGGCGGCCTGCTCGCCGCTCTCGTGGTCCTGGCCACCGTCCCGCGGCTGCTGGGCAGGTGCCTCCGGCCCGGCCGGACGTACCCGCTCTTCGGCTTCCACTACTCCGTGCACCGGACGATCGTCCTGATGACGAACCGGAAATCCCTGACGCGCCTGTTCGGCGACAGCTCCTGCATCGCGCACTACCTGCGCTGGATCGGCTATCGCCTGACTCCCGTGGAGCAGACCGGCTCGAACTTCGGCACAGCGGTCAAGCACGAGAGCCCCTACCTGAGCAGGATCGGCACCGGGACCATGGTCGCGGACGGACTGTCCCTGATGAACGCCGAGTACTCCAGCACCTCCTTCCGGTTGTCGCCGACCGTGATCGGGGCGCACAACTTCCTGGGGAACCGGATCGCCTACCCCGCGGGCGGCCGGACCGGCGACAACTGCCTCCTCGCCACCAAGGTGGCGGTCCCGGTCAGCGGACCCCTCCGGCACGATGTGGGACTTCTCGGCTCCCCCTGCTTCGAGATCCCGCGGACTGTGGCCCGGGACAGCACCTTCGACGAACTCACGGACGCGAACGGCCTGCGCCACAGCCTCGCGGCCAAGAACCGGCACAACGCCGTCACCATGGCATGTCACCTGCTCACGGCATGGCTGTACTTCTTCTGCGTCGCCCTGCTCTTCGCGTTCGCCGCGAGCCGGTACCCCGCGTGGGGCACAGCGGTCCTCGCGCTCGCCAACGCCGTCCTGCTGCCGTTCACCCTCCTGTACTACGTCCTCCTCGAGCGGGCCGTGACGGCCGCGCACCCACCCGAGCCGTTGTTCTGCTCGATCTACGACCGCCGCTTCTGGATGCGTGAGCGGTACTGGAAGGTCCCGTCCGAGACCTATCTGCACGTCCTCGACGGCACCCCGTTCAAGAGCGTCGTCTGGCGCCTGCTGGGCGTCCGGATCGGGGCGCGGGTCTTCGACGACGGTTGCCATCTGACGGAACGCCCCATGGTCACCGTCGGGGACGACTGCACCCTCAACTCGGGCAGCGTCCTGCAGTGCCACTCCCAGGAGGACGGCACGTTCAAGTCGGACCGCAGCGCGCTCGGTGCCCGCTGCACCATCGGCGTCGGAGCGCTCGTGCACTACGGAGTGACGGTCGGCGACGGCGCCGTGCTGGCGGCGGACTCCTTCCTGATGAAGGGCGAGACGGTCCCCGGGCACACCCGCTGGGCGGGAAATCCGGCACACCCCCTCGACGAGAACGGAGGTGCGCGGTGATGGCGGCGACAGCGACCGACGCCCGCGTCCCCGGAAGCGACAGCCGGGTCGAGGGCGGCTTCACGGCCGTGCCCCGATGGGCGAAGCAGCCGGTGCCCGGCACCGGGGAGCACGTCAGGCGCGTCCCGGGCGACGTGACGGCGACCCTGCGCGTGCGGGCCCGAGAACTCGGCGTGCCGCTCACCGCGATCCTCCTCGCCGCACACGCGAAGGTGCTCGCCCTGCTCTCCGGCGATCCCGAGGTACGCAGCGGCTGTCTGCTCCCCGGCCGGACCGGGCCGCTGCCCTTCGAGCTGACGGTCGGGTCCGGCACCTGGCGCCGGCTGGTGCTCCGAGCCCGGCGGGCCGAGGCGGCGGTGCCGTCGTCCGGGACCGGCTCACCGTCCACGGCCGGCCCCGAAGCGGTGTTCGCCCCGGCCGGGCAGGAGGTCACCGTCCCGGCGGACGGCAGCGTGCTCCTCGGTGTCTCGGCGGACGACGAGGACGGCCGGCTCGTCCTGCGCCTGCGTCACCGCACGGACCTGCTGGACGCGGACTGCGCCGCCCGGATCGGGGGATACCACCTCGCCGCACTGGAAGCGATCGCCGCCGACCCCGACGCCCCCCATGACCGCCGTAGCCTGCTCTCCGCGGACGAACTCCGGTTCCAGATCGACGGGCTGGCCGGACCGCGCCGCGCTCTGCCGGACCGCCGGTTCCACGAACTGTTCGAGGAGCGGGCGCGCAAGGTTCCGGACGCCGTCGCCGTGGTCCACCGGGGCCGCAGCCGGACGTACGGGGACCTCAACACGCGGGCCAACCGGCTGGCCCGCGCCCTGCTGGCCGAGGGAGTCGGCCCCGAGGACACGGTCGCCGTGGCGACCGAACGCGACCTCCATTGGGCGGCCGCCGTGCTCGGCGTCCTCAAGGCCGGGGCCGTCTACCTGCCCGTCGACCCACGTCACCCGCCCGGCCGCATCGGCGCGATGCTCGCCCGCGCCGGCTGCTCGTACGTCCTCACCGAACCGGGCAGCACCGGGCAGCTGGACCGGGCGCTCGCGTCGCTCCCCGCAACCCGGCGGCTGCTCGTCCCGGACCTCACCGACCGGGCCGCCGACGGAACGGACCCCGGTCTGGACATACCGGCGGACCGGCTCGCGTACGTTTTCTTCACCTCCGGCTCCACCGGAGAGCCGAAGGGCGCGCTGTGCGAGCACGCCGGTCTGCTCAACCACCTGTACGCCAAGATCGGTGATCTGGGCATCGGCGAGGGCACCGTGGTGGCGCAGACGGCCTCGCAGTGCTTCGACATCTCGCTGTGGCAGTTGCTCGCGGGGCTGCTGACGGGCGGGCGGACCCTGCTGGTCGAGCAGGACGCCCTCCTCGACGCGGACCGGTTCCTGGACACGATCACCGAGGGCCGCGTCAACGTCATGCAACTGGTGCCGTCCTATCTCGACGTCATCCTGTCCGCGCTGGAACGCCGCCCCCGGGACCTGCCGGACCTGCGGTGCGTGTCCGTCACCGGCGAGGCGCTGCGCGGGGAACTGGTCCAGCGGTGGTTCACCACCGGTCCCGCCGTGCGACTGGTCAACGCCTACGGACTGACCGAGACGTCCGACGACACCAACCACGAGGTCATGGACCGGGCGCCCGGCGCCGATCGGATCCCGCTCGGCCGGCCCATCGCCAACGTCTACCAGTACGTCGTCGACGAGAACCTGCTGCCGGTTCCGCTCGGCGCGCCCGGCGCCATCGTCTTCTCCGGGGTGTGTGTCGGCCGCGGCTACGTCAACGACGCCGAACGCACCCGGCTCGCCTACCTGGCCGACCCCCACCGCCCCGGCCGACGGCTGTACCGGGGAGGGGACTTCGGCCGCTGGCGGCCCGACGGGAAACTGGAGTTCCTCGGCCGCCGGGACGCGCAGGTGAAGATCCGGGGGTTCCGGGTCGAGATCGGCGAGGTCGAGAACACGCTGCTGCGCGTACCGGGCGTCACGGACTGCGCGGTCGTGGTGACCGGCGCGCAGGAGTACGGCCGTCAGCTGGCCGCCTTCTGGACGAGCGAGTGCGCGGTGACCGCCGAGGAGCTGCGGGAGCGGCTCGCGGACCTGCTGCCGGCGTACATGATCCCGGCGTCCCTCCACCGGCTGGACCGCCTGCCGCTCACCGCCAACGGCAAGACCGACCGCAAGGCGCTGTCGGCGCTCGCCGAGGACCTCGGTCCGGCCCGGGATTCCCAGGGTGCCCCGCGGACGCCGGGCGAGCGGCGCCTCGCGGCGCGCTGGGAGGCGGAACTCGGCCTGCCGCCCGGGCGGATCAGCCGGGACGACAACTTCTTCGATCTGGGCGGCACTTCCCTGTCGGCGGTACGGCTCGCGGTCGCAGTGGACCGGGTGATCTCCCCGCGCGACCTCGCCGACCGCCCCGTACTGGCCGACCTGGCCCGGCTGATCGACAGCCGGACCGGCGCAGAACCGTGACGGACACCAGGAGCACGAGAGGAGATCGACATGCTGTCGGCACTCTTCCGCAAGAGCAGGGCCCCCACGACACCGGCTCCGGACGGCCTCGCGGTACTCGATGCCGCGGACACCCCGGACGTCGGGGACACGGCGGCCTGGGCGGCCGACCGGCGGGACACGCTGCGCGAACTCGTCGCCGAGCAGGGGGCGCTCGTCGTCCGGGGCCTCGGCCTGCGCACCCCGGCCGACGTCGGATCGGTCCTGCGCCAGGTGGCCGAGCACCCCGTGGTCGAACGCGAGGCGTTCGCCGCCCGTGACCGCCACGCGGACGGCGTGTACACGTCGTCGGCCTGGCCGCCCCACCAGCCCATGTGCATGCATCACGAACTCAGCTACGCCCTGGAGTGTCCCGGCCTGATGCTGTTCGCGTGCCTGGAGCCCCCCGTCGAGGGCGGTGCCACCGCGGTGGCCGACGCGACCGCCGTGCTGCACGCGCTGCCGGCCGACCTCGTCGAGCGTTTCGCCCGGGAGGGCTGGCTGCTCACCAGGGCCTACAACGAGGGGATCGGCGCGACACTCGGTCAGTCGTTCGGCACCGACGACCGGGGCGCCGTCGAGGCCTACTGCCGTGCCCACGCGATCGACTGGTCCTGGCAGCGAGACGGTTCGCTGCGGACGCGGCAGCACCGGCACGCCGTGGTGCGGCACCCGGTCTCCGGCCTGGACTGCTGGTTCAACCAGATCGCGTTCCTGAACGAGTGGACGATGACACCCGAGGTCCGGGAGTTCCTGGTCGACGAGTACGGACCGGACGGTCTGCCCTTCAACACCCGTTACGGCAACGGCGACCCGGTGCCCCCGGACGTCGTCGAGCAGATCAACAAGACCTACGAAGCCCTCACCGTACGCAGGCCCTGGCAGCGCGGTGACCTGATGCTCGTGGACAACATCCGCACCGCGCACAGCCGGGAGGCGTACCGGGGGCCGCGGGACATCGTGGTGGCGATGGCCGATCCGTTGCGTCCCGGCCTTCCCGGACCGCGGACGGGGAGGGAGGCGGCATGACCACCCTGCACACCGCCCCGCACACCGCCCGGACGGACACCCCGCTCGTGCCGTCCTTCGCCGTCGTCCCCGGAAGCCAGGTCAAGGAGGTGCTCCAGGGCAGGGAGAAGACCGTGGTGGAGGTCGTCGAGGCGGCCTACCGCCTGCACGGCGCCGGCCGTACGGTCAACCCGCCGTCCTCGTTCCTGCGCTTCCCCGACCGGCCGACGTCACGGATCATCGCCCTGCCCGCCTCGCTCGGCGGCGAGGGCCGGGTGGACGGCCTGAAGTGGATCTCCAGCTTCCCCGCCAACGTCGCCTCGGGCATCCCACGGGCGTCAGCCGTACTCATCCTCAACGACCCCGCCACGGGCTACCCCTTCGCCTGCATGGAGAGCTCGATCATCAGCGCCGCCAGGACCGCGGCGTCCGCCGCTTCGGCCGCCGACCGGCTCAGCAGGGGACGACCGCGCCCCGCCCGCCTGGGGTTCGTCGGGGCTGGTCTGATCGCCCGCTACATCCACACCTACCTGGAGGGCACCGGCTGGTCCTTCGACTCCATCGGTGTGCATGATCTGTCCCCCGAAAGCGCCGCCGGCTTCCGCACCTACCTGGAGCAGTCCGGAGCCTTCGGACGCGTCACCGTGCACCATGACGCCGAGGAAGTGATCCGCCTCAGCGATCTGATCGTCTTCGCCACGGTCGCCGACCGGCCGCACATCACCGAGCCGTCGTGGTTCCGGCACAACCCGGTGGTGCTGCACGTGTCGCTGCGCGACCTCGCGCCGCAGGTGCTGCTCAGTGCCACCAACGTCGTCGACGACATCGACCACTGCCTCAGGGCCGCCACCTCCCCGCACCTCACCGAACGCCTCACCGGCAACCGCGACTTCCTGCTCGGCACGCTCGACGACGTGATGGCCGGCCGCGTGACGGTCCCGGCCGAACGCCCGGCGATCTTCTCGCCGTTCGGCCTGGGGGTGCTGGACCTCGCGGTCGGCTCCTACGTCTACGACGAAGTGGCCCGCTCCGGCGAACTGCGGGTCATCGACCACTTCTTTCACGAACTGAGCCGGCACGGCTGAGGACGGCACCCGTCCACCGTCCGGCCCTGGACGAGGAGAACATCGTGCCAGTCATATCCGTACCTCACGCCTTCAACGAGGAGGACCTGTACGTCGACCTCGAGCCGATGGCGGGACACCGGCTCTTCCTCAAGTGCGAGGGCTTCAACTTCGCCGGTTCGATCAAGCTGAAGGCCGCGACCGAGATGGTGGAGTCCGCCGAGCGGAGCGGAACCCTCAGGCGGGACTCGATCCTGGTCGAGTCCTCCTCCGGCAACCTCGGTGTGGCGTTGAGCATGATCGCGGCGAGCAAGGGCTACCGCTTCGTCTGCGTGACGGACTCCCGGTGCAACCTGGCCACCCGGCTGATGATGGAGGCCCTGGGCAGCCAGGTCCACGTCGTCTCCGACGAGCACGCCACGGGCGGCCTGCTCGGCGCGCGGCTGGCGCACCTGCGCGATCTGTGCGCCTCGGACGCGCGTTATGTGTGGCTCAGCCAGTACACCAATCCCGACAACTGGAGGGCGCACTACCGCAGGACGGCACCGGCCATCGCCCGCTGGTTCCCGTTGCTGGACGTCCTGTTCATCGGTGTCGGCACGACCGGCACACTGATGGGCTGCGCCCGCTGGTTCCGCTCCTGGCACCGGCCGGTACGCATCGTCGCGGTGGACAGCGTCGGCTCCGCCATCTTCGGCGACCCGCCCGGACGGCGCATGATTCCCGGACTGGGCATGAGCGTCCGGCCTCCCCTGCTCGACGAGAGCTTCGTCGACGAGGCGGTCCGCGTCGAGGAGGCCGATGCCATCCGTACCTGTCAGAGCCTGGCGAGGCGGGGCTTCCTGTTCGGCGGCTCGACGGGCACGGTCGTCAGCGGGGCGACGAGCTGGCTCGCCCGGCACGGAACGCCGGGCCTCACCCCCGTCGCGATCGCCCCGGACCTGGGGGAGCGCTACCTCGACACGATCTACCAGGGCAACTGGGTGCAGGCTCTGTACGGTGACGACGTGCTCGCCCCGCCGGTGTCGCACGGCAGCTCGATCCAGGACGCCCGGGCCGCGCGAGCCCCCTCCGACTGAGGGCGGCCGTTGCCATGTGCCTCCTGCCCGCGAGGCCGCTCCAGCGTCCCGAACGGCTCACGCCCGCCGCCTGGGCCCGGCCCCCGCAGCCGCCCCGCCCCGGCCGGCCCCGACTGTGGCTGGCCCGCGTGGAGGACCTCCACGGTGCCGTGGCCCGGCTCGCGGACGTGGTGCTGGACAGCGGGGAAAGGGCGCGGGCCGCGGCACTTCACCGGGCGGCGGACAGGGACGGCTACCGGGTCGCCCACGTGTGCCTGCGCATGCTCCTCGGTGCCCACCTCGGCGTCGAGCCGTCCGACGTGCCGCTGGTACGGCAGCCCTGCCCCCTGTGTGGGGGCCCGCACGGCCGCCCCGACGTGCCCGGTGTGCCCTTGTGCTTCTCCGTCTCCCGTACCGCCGGGCTGTGCCTACTCGCCTTCGCGGACTCAGCGGTCGGCGCGGACATCGAGCGGCTGCCCGCCCCCGAGGTGGTCTCCGCCCTCACGGTGACGCTGCATCCCCGGGAGGCCGCCGAACTCGCCGCGTGTCCGCCGGACCGGCGCCCGGCCGCCTTCGCCCGTCTGTGGACCCGCAAGGAGGCGTATCTGAAAGGGCTCGGCACCGGACTGGGACGCGACCTGGGCCTGGACCACCTCGGCGGCTCCGCGGCCGGGCCCGGCCGGGTGCCGGGCTGGGCCGTCGACGACGTGGCGGTGGGTCAGGGGTGTGCGGCTGCCGTCGCGGTGGCCGAGCAGTGATCGTCATGAGCGGATGGGGATGACGCCGACCGGGTCGGTGGTGGGCTGGGTGGAGCCGCCGGCCGGTTCCACGGTGATGCAGACGGCAGTGGCCCCTGCGAGGGGCCCGTCCAGCACATGGGCCTGACGTCCGCCCGCCGAGGGCAGCAGTCCTGCCGGCCGGTACCGCCCCGATCGGGCGTACCAGAGTTCGTAGACCCGTTCGCCGGTGAGCGGCGGCAGTCCGGAGGCGATGAGCGCCGACCGGCCCTGCGCCCGGGAGGCGACCACGCTCGCTGTCCCGCCGCGCGCCAGCTCCCCGGTGCTGATCGTGGCATCGGGGGCGGTAAGGACATCGGCGAGATGCCGGTAGCCGGCACGGACCTGCGCGGACTGCTCGCGTGCGGTGTCGGCCTCGGAGCTCTGCCACCAGGCGACGCCTCCGAGAGCCGCGGCCGCCGCCACGGACGCCGCCAGCGCCGGCACCAGGCTCCGCTGAAGGCGGCGCCGGCGCCGGGACTCGACTGCGTCGGGCCGGTCCTGCCGGACGGTGCCGATCCGGTCGAGCACCCTGCGGCGCAGGTCCGCCGAAGGGGCGCTCGTCTCTGCCGCTCCCAGCCGAGCCGCCGCACCCGACAGCTGATCGACTTCCCGACGGCATGGGGCACAGACGGCCAGGTGCTGCTCGAAGACGGCTTCCTCACCGGCCGGAAGCGCGTGCAGTACGTACGCCCCGACTGCGAGGTGCGGGTCGTCGGCCAGGCTCACTCGGCGGCCTCCAGACAGTCGTGCAGGCGCCGCAGCCCCTGACGCATCCGCGACTTGATGGTTCCCGCCGGTGTCGAGAGCGCCTCGGCGACCTCCGCATACGTCAACCCCTCGTAGTAGGCCAGCACCAGGGGCAGCCTCAGCTCGCGGGCCAGCCGGGCCAGGCAGCGGAAGATCGCGCGCTGCTCCTCCCGCACCTCGACCTCTTCGGCGACGGCGTCGAAGGACCGTTCCTGCTCCATGACCGCGGCGCGCAGCTCGCGGGCGCGGCCCGCGGCGACGGACCGTACCCGGTCCACCGCGCGGCGGTGCGCGAGGGTGAGCACCCAGTTCCGGGCGGCTCCACGCGCCGGCTGGAAGCGGTCGGCGGTCCGCCACACCTCCACCATCACGTCCTGGGTCACCTCCTCCGCCTGGGCTTTGTCTCCCACCACCCGGCAGGCCAGTCCCAGCACCGTGTGCGCCAGGGCGTCGTAGAGTTCGGCGAAGGCCTGTTCGTCGCCGTGGGCGGCGCGAAGGAGCAACGTGTCCAGCCCGGGGTCGTCCGCCGGTCCCCCTCGCCGCCCTCGCTTGTCACCTTCCCTCCGAGCTCCGGCTTTTCGGTCCATCGCACCTCCTCGCCTCACCTAGACACTGGCCCGCTTCCGCGGGCGGCGCATCCGGTCCGAAGCCGTCCGTCTGACGGATTCACCTGCCTGCCGCAGCAGAGGGCCGGCCCCGCGGTGGGCGAGGCGGTGCGTCTCCCCCCACCTGTTGTTCGTAGCCACCGCCGCGACAGATCATGATCAGCCGCTGCCGGAGTGCGAGGAGGGGCCGCCGGTGCGTCCCGGCGGCCCCTCCTCTCCCCTCCTGGTCCTGCCCCGGTCCTTCACTACCGGGGCAGCACCACGACATACGCGGCCGGTTCCCGGTCGGCCGAGGCCATCAGGGCCGTGCGGATCACCGTCGCCTGCTGCTCCGGAAAGTCGCGGAGCTTCCTCGGCGTGATGTGGACGACCGTGATGCCCAGTCGCTCCAGGTGCTCGCGCTTGCGGGCGTACTCGGACCACAGGGCGTCGTCGTCCTGCCGGGGCGCCCGGGTGTCGAGCTCCACCGCCACCGCCTGGTCGGGCCAGTACGCGTCGAGGCCGCCGAGGTAGGGGCCGCCGGGCAGGCGCAGGTCGACGTTCCAGACCGGGTCGGGCAGGCCGTACTCGCCGATCATGCGGTACAGGCGGTCCTCCGCGCGGGCCCGGCCCTCGGCGAGCAGGGACTCCACCGCGTCCACGACGTGCGGGCGGCTCAGCAGCCGGGCCTGGTTCAGCTCGCGGACCACCGCCGTCGGGTCGCAGTGGGCGCCGCGGACCGCCTCCGTGAGCAGCCGGCGCACGGTGACGGCGTCGGCGAGTTCGGCCACCGCGTCGGCCAGCGCGCGGGCCACCGGCGCCACCGGCACCCCGGTGACCTGTTCCGGGTCGGGCATGACGGGCGTGCGGACGATGCGCGCGCAGCCCGTGGAGCGCAGCCGCCGCAGCCGCGGGACCAGGACGTCGATCGCGTCCAGGGACGGCAGCGGGGGAGTGGAGGAGAAGCCGTGCAGCGTCAGCGCGGCCAGGCCGGTGATCATCACCTCGGGGTAGGCGGGGGCGTGCGGCCGGCTCGCGCCGGGCTGCTCCGGCACGCCGGTGCCGCGCTCCCGCGCCGCGTACATCAGCACCGCGTGCAGCCGCTCCTCGCTCGTCGGCGGGCCCGGGTGGAGCAGGACGACGCCCGGGAGGAGTTGCTGCCAGGGGCCGCCCGCACGGCACTGCTCGTTCGTCTCGGCCGTGGAGACACCGTGCGAGCGGAGCTGGGCCGTCGTGAGCACGCGGGGGCGGCCACCGCCCGAGAGCTCGTGCAGGGGGCGGGGGGAGAGCGGGGTGTTGTGGGTCATGACCCGCAATTTCCCGCGTTCCGACCCACTTTGAACCGCTGTTACAGGGCCGTCGACAAATATGGACAACCCGGCACTAAAGGACGGATGTTCGGATGCCGAAAGCCCCTGGTCCGTTCGGGTGCGGGCCAGGGGTTACGGCTCGGGGGCACTCGTCTCGTAACGAAGGCGGAACGCCCCGATCTCAGGCCAAAGCTACTGGTCAGCGGCCTCGTCGCACGCCTGTCCACGCAACGCCCGTGCCAGGTCGTCACGGGCTTCCAGCACCAGCCGGCGCAGCGCCGGGGCCGCCTCCTTGTGGGCGTCCAGCCACGTGTCCGTGGCGTCCAGCGTCTCCCGCGACTGCTGGAGGGAGGGGAACAGGCCCTGCACCACGTGCATGCCGATCTGGATCGACCGCTCGGCCCACACCCGCTCGACAGCGGCGAAGTACTTCTCCGCGTACGGCGCGATCAGCTCCCGCTGCGAGCCCTGGGAGAAGCCCGCGATGGTCGCCTCGACCATGGCGTTGGACAGCGCGTCCGACTCCACGACCTGCGCCCACGCCTGCGCCTTGACCGCCTCGGACGGGCGGGCGGCCAGACAGCGCACCTGGTGGCGCTTGCCGGAGGCCGTGTCGTCCCGGGTCAGCTCCTCGGCCAGCGCCTTCTCGTCCACCACCCCGTGCGCGGCCAGCGGCTCCAGGAACACCCAGCGCAGCTCCTGGTCCAGGTCCAGGCCCTCGACCGTCGCCGTGCCCGCGAGCAGGTCCCGCAGCAGCTCGAAGTCGGCCTCGGCGGTGGCCGTCCGGGCGAAGAAGCGTGCCCAGGCGAGCTGGTGCTCGCTGCCCGGCCCGGCCGCGTACAGCTCGCGCCGGGCGCCCTCGGCGAGCAGCGCGGCGGCCGTCTCACGCCGGGCGGGCGCCGTGTAGTGCGTGATCGCCGACTCCGCCCACGCGTGCAGCATCTGCACGACGCCGATCTCGGACTCGCGTCCGCCGAACCGCAGCACCAGGTCCACGAAGTCCCGCGCCGGGAGCAGCGCGTCACGCGTCATGTTCCACAGCGCCGACCAGCACAGGGCGCGCGCGAGCGGGTCGGTGACCGCGCCCAGGTGCTCGCGCAGGGCCGCCAGCGAGGTCTCGTCGAAGCGGATCTTGCAGTAGGTCAGGTCGTCGTCGTTGACCAGGACCAGATCGGGCGCCTCGGCACCGGCCAGTTCCGCGACGACCGTCCGCGCGCCGTCGACGTCGGTCTCCACGCGCGCGTAGCGCTCCAGCGTCCCGCCGTCCGTCACCCGGTACAGGCCCACGGCCACCCGGTGCGGCCGCAGCTCCGGGTGCGACTCGGCCGCCTCCTGGACCACCGCCAGCTCCTCGACGCGGCCGTCCGCGTCCAGCAGCACCTGCGGGGTCAGCGAGTTCACCCCGGCCGTCTGCAGCCAGGACCGCGACCAGGCGCTCATGTCCCGGCCGCTGGTCTCCTCGAGCACCGACAGCAGGTCACCGAGGCGCGTGTTGCCGTACGCGTGCCGCTTGAAGTAGCGCCGGGCGCCCTCCAGGAACGCCTCCTCACCGACGTACGCCACGAGCTGCTTCAGCACCGACGCGCCCTTGGCGTACGTGATGCCGTCGAAGTTGAGCTTGGCGTCCTGCAGGTCGCGGATGTCCGCCGTGACCGGGTGCGTGGAGGGCAGCTGGTCGGCGCGGTAGGCCCAGGCCTTGCGGCGGTTGGCGAAGGTGATCCAGCCGTTGACGAATCGGGTCGCGCCGACGAGCGAGAACGCGCCCATGAAGTCCGCGAAGGACTCCTTCAGCCACAGGTCGTCCCACCACTCCATGGTGACCAGGTCGCCGAACCACATGTGCGCCATCTCGTGCAGGACGACATTGGCCCGGCCCTCGTAGGACGCCTGCGTCACCTTCCCGCGGAAGATGAACTCCTCCCGGAACGTCACCAGGCCCGGGTTCTCCATCGCACCCAGGTTGTACTCGGGCACGAACGCCTGGTCGTACTTCCCGAACGGGTACGGGAAGTCGAAGTGGTCGTGGAAGAAGTCCAGGCCCTGCTTGGTGACCAGGAACACGTCGTCGGAGTCGAAGTAGGGCGCGAGGCCCTTGCGGCACAGGGCGCCGAGCGGGATCTCCAGCGTCGTGCCGTCCGGGAACGTACGCGAGTAGGAGTCCGTCACGTAGTGGTACGGGCCCGCCACCACGCACGTGATGTACGTCGAGATCGGCTTGGTCTCGGCGAACCGCCACACCCCGTCGGTCTGCTCGCCGGCCCCGTTGCTCCACACCGTCCAGCCCTCGGGCGCCCGCACCTCGAAGCGGTAGGGGGCCTTCAGGTCGGGCTGCTCGAAGTTCGCGAAGACCCGGCGGGAGTCGGCCGGCTCGTACTGCGTGTACAGGTACACCTCGCCGTCCTCGGGGTCGACGAAGCGGTGCAGGCCCTCGCCGGTGCGGGAGTAGGCGCACTGGGCGTCGACCACCAGCTCGTTCTCCGCGGCGAGGTCCTCCAGCGTGATCCGGGAGCCGTCGAAGACCTCGCCGGGGTCCAGATCACGGCCGTTGAGCGATACGGCCGTCACACTCGGCGCGATCAGGTCCGCGAAGGTGCTCGCCCCGGGCTCGTTGCAGCGGAAGCGGACCACCGTGACGGAGCGGAAGGTGCGGGGCCCGTCCCCCCGGTCCTCCCCGACCGCGGACCGCAGGTCGAGGGACACCTCGTACCCGTCGACGCTCAGCAGGGCGGCCCGCTCCCGGGCCTCGTCGCGGGACAGATTCTCACCGGGCACGGGCGGCACTCCTCAGATGTCGTGGGGCACGGCTGAACAGGACCGATCCTGCCACGTGCACCTGACACGGGGCAGCCGGGAATGAGGCGAGCGCGCACCGGCGTTGCCGGAGAAACGGTTACCTTTCGAGGAGAGACATGTCGGACAAGACCCCCGTCGACTTCTGGTTCGACCCGCTGTGCCCCTGGGCCTGGATGACCTCCCGCTGGGTGCTGGAGGTGGAGAAGGTCAGGGACATAGAGGTCCGCTGGCACCTCATGAGCCTCGCCGTCCTGAACGAGAACAGGCTGGACGAGCTGCCCGAGGAGTACCGCGAGCTGCTGGAGACCAAGGCGTGGGGCCCCGTCCGGGTCGTCATCGCGGCGCAGCAGGAGCACGGCCCCGAGGTTCTCGGTGACTTCTACACCGCGCTCGGCACCCGCATCCACAACCGGGCCGAGGGTCCCGGCAAGGAGACGGTCGCCGCCGCCCTGAAGGACGTGGGCCTGCCCGAGTCCCTCCTGGAGCACTGGGACTCCACCCCGTACGAGGCCGAGCTGCGCGCCTCCCACAAGGAGGGCATCGACAAGGTCGGCCAGGACGTCGGCACCCCGGTCATCGCGGTGCCGGGCCCCGACGGCGAGCAGATCGCCTTCTTCGGCCCGGTCGTCACCCCCGCCCCGCAGGGCGAGGAGGCCGGCCGCCTCTGGGACGGCACCCTCGCCGTGGCCTCGGTCCCCGGTTTCTACGAGATCAAGCGCACCCGTACCAAGGGCCCGGACTTCTCCAACCTGTAGGCCTCATCCGGCGGGGGCGGGCTGGATCTTGAGTTCCTCGGGGAGCAGACCGTCCTCGCCGCGGTTGAGGTAGCGCTGGTACCACCGGCAGCCGACAGCGGTGCAACGCCAGTAGTCGTCCACGAAGTGCCCCGCCCCCCTCTCCGCCCGGACCGCCGCCCGCTCTGCGGCGTTGAACATCCGGAACTCCTGCATGGTGCCGCAGGTCCGGCACGCCCGGCTCACCGTCATCAGCTCCTCCTCGCGATCACCGCCAGGTCCGGGAAGTCGGTCACGACCGCATCGACCCCCATGCGGTAGTACAGCGCGTATTCGGCGAACGCGTCCCCGAAATCGTTCGCTCCGCTCCCGCGCCGGAACCGCTCCGGCAGGAACTGGTTCTCCGCGCGGAAGGTGTACGGCCCGATCCGCAGCCCCGCCGCGTGCGCGTCCACGACGAGGGTCGTCTCCGCGACCGAGGACTTGTCCGGCCCGATCCAGTCCGCGTACTCGGCGATCGCCGCCAGTCCCGCCGGCGTCATCATCTCCTTGTAGGTCCTCCCGGGCAGGTCGTACGGCCCGCCCGTCGTCCCCAGCGCCTGCCACAGCGGCACACCCAGGCCCGTCATGCGCTGCAGGCTCGTCGGCTCGAAGGACTGCACCACGCACTCGCGCCGGCCGAGCCGGTTGCGCCGGATCGCGGCCGCCAGTTTCGGCTCCAACGGCAGTCCGATCGAGCGGAAGTACGTGGGGTGCTTGGTCTCCGGGAAGACCGCGATCGTCCGGCCGTGCTCCCGCGACAGCCGCCGCGCGAGATCCACGACCTCCTGGAAGGTCATGACCCGCGCACGCCCGTCGAAGACGGTGTTGCGGTTGCGGACCGCGGGCAGCCGCTCCACCGCCCGCAGCGTCTTCAGCTCGGCCAGCGTGAAGTCCTCGGTGAACCATCCGGTCACCTGCCGCCCGTCGACCGTCTTCGTCGTACGGCGGTCCGCGAACTCCGGGTGCCGGGCCACGTCGGTCGTCTGGGAGATCTCGTTCTCGTGCCGGACCACCAGCACATGGTCCTTTGTCGGCACCAGATCCGGTTCGATCCAGTCGGCGCCCGTCTGCACGGCGTACGTGTACGAGGGCGCCGTGTGCTCCGGGCGCCAGCCGGCCGCGCCGCGGTGACCGATGACGACCGGGCCGCCGCCCTCGCGGGGCTCGGCCGCCGCCGCGGTGGCCGTCGCGGCCGTGGCGCCTCCCGCGGCCGCCGCCAGCAGGAGGGATCTCCGTCCGAGTCGCATCCGACTCCCCTTCGTCGATGGCAGGTTCACTTCCGTGCCCGGGCCCGTGCCCCGGCCAGCCGGTCCAGGTGCTCCTCGTAGCCCCTCGCGTAGAACGCGGCCCGCTCCGGGTCCGGCTCGACGACCGCCGTCGGTTTCGTCCACGCCTCGGCGTCCAGCGGCGCCCCGCACCGCTCGGCGGCCGCCAGGACCGCGCCCCGCGCGCCCACCTCGCCCTCGACGACCCGCAGCGGCCGCCCGAGCACATCGGCCAGCAGCCGCATCCAGGCGGAGCTGCGGGTGCCGCCGCCGCAGACCGCCAGGTTCCCGGTGAGGCCCGCCGCCGCCAGGCAGTGCCGGGCCGCGTACCCGATGCCCTCGCAGGTGGCGCGGACCAGATCACCCCGGGTCGACTCCAGACAGACGCCCGTGAGTTCGGCGCGCAGACGCGGTTCCACGAAGGGCGCGCGTTCGCCGGAGGGCGCGAAGTACGGCAGCACGCGCACGCCGTGCGCGCCCGGCGGGGTCCCGGCCAGCAGACCGTCCACCTCGTCGTGCCGTACCCCGGTCGTCGACAGCACCCAGTCCAGCGCCGCCGTGCCGACCATGGCGGGCATGGCGCGCAGCCAGTGCCCGGGCCGGTCCGTGGAGATGTACAGGCCGGCCGGCTCCCCGGTCAGGTCGAGCTCGGTGGTGGCGACCAGACTGGCCAGACAGGTGCCGACGATCAGCAGACCGTCCCCCGGGGACGTCACCCCGGCGCCCAGCGCGCAGGCCGGCAGGTCGTAGGGCCCGTTCGCGATCCGGGTCCCGGGCGGCAGGCCCTCGCCCCGCGCCTCGGCCGTCGCGACCGGGTCGCTGACCGGGGCGAGCAGACCCCTGCGGTGCGCCAGCCCCAGCAGTTCGACGACCCGGTCGTCGTAGGTCCGGGTCCGCGGGTCCAGGAACGGCATCGACGCGTCCGACACATCCGTCGTCGCAGCCGCTCCCGTCAGCCGCTGGAACACCATGTCCTTGCAGTACAGGGCGGCCTTCGCGGCGTCCAGCGCCTTCGGTTCGTGCCGGTCCAGCCAGGCCAGCAGCGGCCCCGGGCAGCCGGGGAACATGGCACTGCCCGTGCGCCGGAACACCGTCTCGAACGTGCCGTCCGCCAGCCAGCCGTCGACCAGTTGGTGCGCTCGCCCGTCCATCCAGGAGGCGGCGGGCCGCACCGGCCGGCCCTCGCCGTCGACCAGCCACACCCCGTCGCCCTGTCCGGTGAGCCCGGCCAGCTCGACGGGCTCGTCCACGGCGGAGGTCAGCGCTTCGAGCACCGCGACGACCGCCCCGTACACCTCCTCCATGTCCTGCTCGACGATCCCGTCGTGCAGGTCCAGACCCACCGGCCGGGATTGCGCGGACAGTTGACGGCCCGTGGCGTCGAAGGCCGCCGCCTTGACCATGGACGTCCCCACATCGATACCGACGTACATGCGGCTCTCCTCCCGGTCCTCAGGTCAGACAGTGCGCGAGCGGCTCCCCGCGCACCCAGCGGCCCACCTCTTCGGCGGCGATCCGGGCGGCCTTCTCCGCGACCGGCTGTGACGCCCCGCCCAGGTGGGGGGTGAGGACCACGCGGTCGGCGAGTCCCAGCAGCCGGGACCGCGCCGGCAGGGGCTCCCGCTCGTAGGTGTCCAGCGCCGCCGCCGACACCCGGCCGCTCTCCAGCGCGTCGCACAGCGCACCCTCGTCCAGCAGCGGGCCCCGGGCCACGTTCACCACCACCGCGCCGGACGGCAGCAGCCCCAGCTCCCGGGCGCCGATCAGCCCCCGCGTCTCGGGGGTGAGCCGGGCGTGCAGGGTGATCACCCGCGATCGGCGCAGGAGGTCGTCGAGCGATGTCACGCGCAGACCGTGGATCTCGCCGTGCACATACGGGTCGTGCACCATCACCCGCGCCCCGAACGCGCACAGCACGCGCGCGACCCGGCTGCCGACGGCCCCGTACCCGATCAGCCCGACGGGCAGGTCCTCCAGTTCCAGTCCGCTCTGCTCGTACGTGTAGTACGTCGCCCCCTCCCAGCTGCCCCGCCGGGCGAGCGGCTCGTGGGCCTGGGGGATGCGGCGCAGGGCCGCCAGCATCATGCCGACGGTGAACTCGGCGGTGGCGGCGGCGTTGCGGCCCGGCGCGAAACACACCCGCACGTCACGGTCCTTGGCCGCGTCCAGGTTGACGTTGACCGGCCCGCCCCGGCAGACCACGACCAGCCTCAGATCCGGGCAGGCGGCGAGCACCTTCTCGGTGACCGGCCCCATCTGCGTGACCAGCACCTCGGCCCCGGCCAGCGCCTCGATCATCTCGTCCTCGGCGTCACTGGCCTCCTGCACCTCGGCGACCGGCCCGAACGGCTCCAGCGGCCAGCCGAGCCGCAGTTCCGTCACGTCGGCCCGCTCCACCTCGTGCTCCACCGCCCGCGTGATCAGCGACGGCAGGACGAAGTGGTCACCGGCGGCCACGACACGCACGCTGTTCGAGTCACTCATCGCAGGGCCTCTCCTGTCTCGGCGTCGAAGACATGGGTGTGCTCGGGGTCGGCGGCGACCCGGACCCGCTCGTCGTGGGCGAGCCGCACCTCGGGGTCGGTGAGGACGACCAGATGCCGTTCGACCCCGTCCAGGGCGAGGGTCGCCAGGCCCGACTCCAGGAGCGGCTCGTGGGCCACGACCCGGGCGGGCAGTCCGCCCTCTCCGGTGAGCCGGACGTCCTCGGGGCGGATCCCGACCACCACCTCCCGCCCCCGGTCCACCGGCACGGGCAGCGCGATGCGCACGGAGTCGGAGAGGCGGGCGTGCCCGTCGCCGCCGGAGATGCCGGGCAGCAGGGTGATCGCGGGCTCGCCGACGAAGTCCGCGACGAACACATTGGCCGGACTGTCGTAGATCTCGTAGGGGGTGCCGAGCTGCTGGATGACGCCGTCCTTCATCACGGCGATCCGGTCGGCGAGGGAGAGGGCCTCCTCCTGGTCGTGGGTGACCAGGATCGTCGTGTGCCCCAAGTCCTTCTGGATGCGCTTGAGCTCACGGCGGGTGGTGTCGCGCTGGGCCGCGTCCAGGTGGGAGAGCGGCTCGTCGAGGAGCAGCACGTCCGGTTCGCGGATCAGGGCCCGGGCCAGCGACACACGCTGCTTCTGGCCGCTGGACAGGCCCGCCGGTCGGGCGTCGAGAAGCTCGGTCAGACCGACCCGCTCGGCGATCTCCTGCACCTTGCGTTCGACATCGCCCCGGGCGGCCCTCCTGCGGGCCTTCAGCCCGAACGCCAGGTTCTCCGCGACCGACAGCGGCGGGTACAGCGCGTAGTTCTCGAACGCGACGCCGATGTTCCGCTCCTGCGCGGGCCGTTCGACGACCGACGCCCCACCGACGAGGATGTCCCCGCCGGTGACGGACTCCAGCCCGGCGATCATCCGCAGGGTCGTCGACTTGCCGCAGCCGGACGGCCCGAGCAGTCCGAGCAGCTCCCCGGACCGCAGATTCAGGTCGATGCCGCGGACGGCGTCCACCGAGGGCCGCCCGCGCGACCGGTACGTCTTGCGCAGCTCACGTAGCTCCAGTCCCGTTCCGCTCGCCATGGCCGCCCTTCATCGCACAAACCTCGTAACGGACCTTGTGCTCGTCCAGATCCCGCAGTGCCTCCGCCGTCGCCCCGTCGTCCACGAGGACCGTGTCGAAGCGGGACAGCGGGACGACCCGGTGCAGGGCGACCCGGCCGAGCTTGGTGTGGTCGATCAGCAGGACGTTGCGTGCCGCCGCGTCGAGCATCGCCCGCTTCACCGACACGATGTGCTGCTCCTGGTGGTAGGCGTACCCCCCGTGCACGGCCGACGTCGACGCGAAGCACACGTCCACCCGCAGCTGCTCGACGGCCTCCACGCACGACACTCCGAGGAACGAGGAGTGCAGCGGGTCGTAATCGCCGCCGAGTGCCATCAGATGGATGCCCCGCTGGTCGGACAGGAGGTTGATGGCCTCCAGGAAGTTGGTCACGACCGTCAGCGGCGTGACCTCGGCCGTGCGCAGCCGCCTGGCTATCTCCAGCGTGGACGTGGAGTCGTCCAGCAGGATCGCCATCCCCGGCTCCACCATGCGCAGCGCGTGCTCGGCGACGGCGGCCTTCTCGGCCCGCATGGTCTTCAGCCGGTACTGCACGTTCGACTCGAAGACCCCCGACGGCTGCGCGGTCACCCCGCCCCGGAACTTCCGTACGATGCCCTGCCGTTCGAGCTCGTCGAGGTCCCGGTGGATGGTCATCAGGCTCACCCCGAACCGCTCGGCGAGCTCCGCCGCCGTCGCCGAGCCGTCGGCGAGCACCTGCTCGGCCATGGCGGCCTGGCGTGCCGCGGGCCCCTGCTGTCCACCACTGCTGTTGCTGCTCATGACTCGGTCTCTATCCGTCGTCCCGGTCGCTCCGGCCGGTCGGCCTCGAACAGCAGCAGGTTCTCAGGCCGGACCACGAGCCGTACGGGATCGTCGGTACGAAGGCGCGCCGCGTCCGCCCGGGGGGCCACCAGCGACACCCGCTGCTCCCCGGTCCCGAGCCGGACGGTGACCTCGACGGACCGGCCGAGCACCTCGGTGACGTACACGGTCCCGGTCACTTCGTGGCCCTCGCCGTGCAGGGCGAGGTCCCGGGGCCGCAGACCGACCAGGACGTCCGTGCCGGGGGCGGCCCGCGCGCGGAGCGGCAGCTCGACCCCGCCGTCCGCGCGCACGCCGCTCTCCGTCACCACGCCCGGCAGCAGATTGATCCGGGGCCGGCCGAAGGCCCGCGCGACCTCGGTGTCGTACGGCTCGTACCAGATCTCCTCCCGGGTGCCCGTCTGCACGATCCGGCCCTCCCGGATGACCCCGATCCGGTCGCCGAGCGCCAGCGCCTCGACGGAGTCGTGGGTGACGTAGAGGGTGGTGGTGCGCTGCACGGCCCCGATCGCCTTCAACTCGGCCCGCATCTGCTGGCGGAGCTTGGCGTCGAGGTGCGAGAGCGGCTCGTCCAGCAGGAAGGCCCGGGCGGGGCGGACCAGCACCCGGCCGAGGGCGACGCGCTGCCGCTGGCCGTTGGACAGCCGGCCCACGGGCCGGTCCAGCAGCCCGGAGATGCCCAGCAGTTCGGCGATGGCGCCGATCCGCTGCCGGGCCTCGGCGGCGGGCAGCCGGTGCCGGGGCGAGCGCAGCGGCGAGGCCAGGTTGTCGTAGGCCGAGCGGTGCGGGTAGAGGGCGTAGCTCTCGAAGCACATCGCCACGCCCCGGTCGTAGGGCTCCACGCCCCGCATGTCCTCGCCGTCGAGCAGGACGGTCCCGGAGTCGGGCTGTTCGAGTCCGGCGACGGTCTTCAGGGTGGTGGTCTTGCCCGCGCCGGACGGTCCGAGCAGGCAGAAGAACTCACCTTCCCGCACGTCCAGTTCGAGCCCGTCGAGCGCGAGCGTCTTCCCGTACGCCTTGCTTATCCCGCTCAGCCGGATCATGACTTCACCGCCCCGAACGACAGGCCCCGCACCAGATACCGCTGGATCGTCAGCGCCAGCAGCAGCGGCGGTACGACGGAGACGAGCGCTGCGGCGGCCGTGAGGTTGTACTTGGGCCGGTCACCGCCGAGGAAGGACAGGGCGCCCACGGTCACCGTCTGGGCCTCGTTGGAGGTGAGGATCAGCGGGAAGACGAAGTTGTTCCAGGCGAAGATGAACGCCAGCAGCGACACGGCCGCGATGCCCGGCTTGACAAGCGGCAGAGCCACCTTGAAGAAGGCCTGCTTGCGGGTGTAGCCGTCGAGCAGGGCCGCCTGTTCCAGCTCCGGGGTCAGATCGGCGAAGTAGGACCGCATGATCCACACGATCAGCGGCAGGGTGACGAGTTGCAGCACCCACACCATGCCGACGTACGTGTCGAACAGCCCGAGCTTCTGGTACAGCACGAACAGCGGGATGATCACGGTCAGTTCTGGCGCGAAGCGGAACGACAGCAGCGTGAACATCAGGTTCTCGGAGCCCTTGAACCGCCACCGCGCCGAGGCGTAGGCGGCCGGCAGTCCGACCACCAGCGACAGCGCGACCGCGCCCACCGACACCACCAGGCTGTTGACGAAGAACCGCACGAACGGGATGCCCTCGCTGTCGCCGAGGACCGTCCGGTAGCCGTCGAGGGTGGGGGAGAAGGAGAAGTAGGTGGAGAAGAGCTGGTCGGCCGGCTTCAGGGACAGGATCACCATCCAGGCGATCGGGAACAGCGCGAAGACGAAGTAGAGGATCAGGGCGGCGTCGCCCAGCCACCCCAGGACGCGTTTGTTCATGAGGTGACCTCCGCGGCCTTCCGCTGGATCTTCCCCAGGTGCTTCACCAGCACCATCGCGGCCAGGTACACCACGGCCCACAGCACGATCGTGTAGCTGATCCCGAAGGAGTAGCGCTGGAAGCGGATGGCCTCCAGATACGCCCGGATCTGCAGGACGACGGTCGAGTCACCCGGCCCGCCCTCGGTCAGGGCGTAGATGATGTCGAACACCTTCAGCGAGTCCATGAACCGGAAGATCACCGCGACCAGGACGTACGGCCACAGCATCGGCAAGGTGAGCCGCCGGAAGGTGTACCACCACCCCGCGCCGTCCACGGCCGCCGCCTCGAACGGGGAGGTGGGCAGCGACCGCAGACCGGCCAGGGCGAGGATCGCCACGAACGGGGTGTAGACCCACACGTCCACGGCGATCGACGACAGCAGGGCGCCCGTCGGGGTGTCGGTCCACTGCACGCCGCCCAGCCCGAAGGGGCGCAGCAGGTGGTTGATCACCCCGACCGAGGGCTGGAGCATCAATTTCCAGATGATCGCCGCGATCACCGGGGCGATCATCAGCGGCAGGATCAGGATCTTCTCCAGGATCCGTCCCAGCAGGGTCGAGCGGTGCAGCAGCAGGGCGACGGCCACGCCCAGCACGGTCTCGGCGAGGGCCGCCCCGACCGCGTACAGCACCGTCACCCACGCCGAGTTCCAGAAGGCCTCCTGGGAGAAGACCGTCGTGTAGTTCTCGAACCGCACCATGTCCGGCTGCGGTTTGCTCGCCGAGAAGTCGAACAGCGTGTAGTACAGGCCGAGTCCGAACGGGTAGAGGATCCCGCAGGTCAGCAGCAGTGCGGGCACGATCAGGAGGTACGGGCGCAGGGCGAGCCGCCACCCCATGGGCTAGCCCACCTTGCCGGCGAGGTCGTCCGCCAGCCCGTCCAGCACCGACTTCGCGCCCTTGCCGCCGTAGATCTCCTGGAGGGCCGAGGCCCAGCTGGTCGTCGCGTCGAAGAACTGGGCCTGCGGGGTGAACTGGATCTTCGTCTGGTCGACGACCGTCTCGAAGGTCTCGAGGAAGCCCGGCAGGTGCCGCATCTTGTCCTTGTACGCGGCGTCGTCGGCGACGGACTTGCGCACCGGGTCGATGTGGTTGTGCGTGATCGCGCTCTTGCGCAGGTGCTCCTTGCCGGTGGCCCACTGGAGGAACAGCCAACTGGCGCTCTTCTTCTTGCTCTTGGCGTTCATGCCGAGCGACCAGATCCACATGTTGGTGGCGAGCGACCCGTCCGGCCCCTTCGGCCCCGGGTGGAAGGCGATCTTCCCGGAGGCGGGGCTGGCGCCCTTCACCGCCTGGAAGTACGCGGCCGTGTCGGCGTCGAACAGCATCCCCGCCTTCTTCGCGCCCAGGTCGCTGGAGCACTGGTACCAGGTGTACGACGTCCAGGACGGCGGCCCGCCCCGCTTGACCATGCGGGCCCAGTCCTCGGTGAAGGCGACGGCCTCGGGGCTGTTCATGGCGGGGGTGAGCTTTCCGCCGTCGACCGTGAAGTCCTTCAGCCCGTTGCGGGCGTACATCGTCATGAAGCCCGGGTGGATGGTGGCCCAGCTTCTCGACCCGCGCACGGCGATCCCGTACATGCCGTCGAAACCCGCGCCCGGCGCCTTCTGCTTGATGGTCCCGGCGAGTTCGGTCAGCTCGTCGAAGGTCTCGGCCGGTTGCACGCCGAGCTTCCTGAACAGCTCGGTGTTGTAGGCGACGACATTGGTCTC
This sequence comes from Streptomyces sp. NPDC002130, assembly GCF_040296465.1. NCBI lineage: Bacteria > Bacillati > Actinomycetota > Actinomycetes > Kitasatosporales > Streptomycetaceae > Streptomyces > Streptomyces sp. NPDC002130. The sequence continues at coordinate 21,836 of NZ_JBEOXI010000027.1, read as the reverse complement.
CCAGCCCCAGGGCAGCGCGTACTGTCCGCCCCGGCCCAGCGGCGCCCCCGCCTTCAGCGACCACTGGTCGGCCTGGAGCAGGTTCGGGAAGAAGTCCGCCTGGTCCCAATCGGAGCCCGTCGCGGAGGAGTTGCGCATCCAGGGCCCGAGGTCCTCCAGCCAGCCCGGCGGCCCGTACTGCCACACCATGTACGCGCCGAGCATGAAGACGTCGTAGGAGGCACGCCCGCTGGAGAGGTCCACCGTGAGCTTGTCGAAGTAGTTGTCCTCGGGGAAGACGTCGTACTCGACCTCGATGCCGGTCTTCGCGGTGAACGACTTGAGGTCGGCGATGAGGGCGTCGGTGTACGGGTGCTTGTTGAGCAGCGCCTTGACGGTGGTGCCCTTCTCCCGCTTCCAGTCGAAGGATCCGGTGACGTCGTCCGCCGCCGAGCCGTCGCTCTTGGCGTCGTTCCCGCCGAAACCGGCGCCGCAGGCCGTCAGTAACGGGGCTGCCGCCGCCCCGGCGGCGAGGGCGAGGAAGCGTCGGCGGTCGTGCACGTGCGTGTCCATCCGTACCTCCGGCGTGGAGCCTGGTTAACACGTCGAGTCGACTCGTTAACAGAGGGTGGAACGGCTGAAGTTGGGCGTCAATCCCTCGCGCACGGGAAAATATCGGGGCACAGTGAGAAGTTCACAGATCCGGCTGCGACGGCCTGGGAGGTTCCGGATGGTGAACGACGGTGCGGACGAGGGCGCGGACACGGGTGCGGGCTGGCTGGGCGTCGACCTCGGCACACAGAGCGTCCGCGTGCTGCTCGTCACCGCCGACGGCACGGTCCTCGGCAGCGGCTCGGCCCCGCTCACGGGGCGGCGGGACGGCGTGCGGCACGAGCAGGACCCGCTGCGCTGGTGGGCGGCGCTGTGTGACGCGTCGCGGGCGGCCCTGCGCTCCGCGCCCCCGGGCCTGCCGATCGGCGGACTCGCGGTGTGCGGCACCTCCGGGACGGTCCTGCTGACGGACGGCTCGGGCCGCCCGGTGAGCCCCGCCCTGATGTACGACGACGGGCGGGCGAAGGCCCAGGCCGCGCGGGCCCGGGAGGCGGGCCTCGCGGTCCAGGACACCTGGGCGCTGCCGAAGGCGCTGTGGCTGCTGGACGAGTACGGCGGAACCTCGCTGCGCCTGACGCACCAGCCCGACCTGATCGTCTCCCGGCTCACGGGCGAGCCGACCCCGGCCGACTCCAGCCATGCCCTGAAGACGGGCTACGACCTGGAGCGCGACCGCTGGCCGGACGCCGCCCTGGCCGAACTGGGCCTGCCCGATGGCCTGTTGCCGAATGTCGTCCGCCCGGGGACGCGCCTCGGCGAGGTCGGCCCGGCCGCCACCGAAGCCACCGGCATCCCCGCCGGCACGCCGGTGCTCGCCGGGATGACCGACGGCTGCGCGGCCCAGATCGCCTCCGGCGCGCTGCGGCCCGGCTCCTGGAACTCCGTGCTCGGCACCACACTGGTGCTGAAGGGCGCCGCCCGCGACCCGGTCCGCGACCCCACCGGCGTGGTCTACAACCACCGTGCCCCGGACGGCACCTGGCTGCCCGGCGGGGCGTCGAGCGTCGGGGCCGGGGCGCTCGCGGCGCACTTCCCGGGAGCCGACCCCTCCGAGCTGGACGCACCGGCCAGGGCGTACGAACCGTCGAACGTGATCGCCTACCCCCTCGTCTCGCCGGGGGAGCGGTTCCCGTTCCGGGCACCCCAGGCGACCCCGTTCGTCCTGGGCGACCCCGTGGAGAACGCCGACCTGTGGGCGGCGCTGCTCCAGGGCGTCGGCCTCGTCGAACGCCTCTGCCTGGACTACCTGCACCACCTCGGCGCACCCCTGGACGGCCCGCTCACCTTCACCGGCGGCGGCGCCCGCAGCCCGTACTGGAACCAGCTGCGCGCCGACATCCTGGGCCGCCCGGCCCGCGTCCCCGAGCAGACGGAACCGGCCCTTGGCATGGCGGCGCTGGCCGCGTACGGGGCGTCGGGGACCGGCCCGCTCGCGGATGTCGCCGAACGCATGGTCCGCGTCCGGACCGTCGTCGAACCCCGCCCCGGGCTCACGGCCGCGTTCGCCGAGCCGTACGCGCGTCTCGTCGACGCCCTGCGGGACCGCGGCTGGCTGCCCGGCCCGGTCGCCGCGCACGCGCACAGCCGGCTGAACCGGGATACTTCCGCCTCATGAGTACGACCCTCCTGCTGGTCCGCCACGGACAGACCGTCTGGCACGCCGAGAACCGCTACGCCGGCATCAGCGACATCGACCTCACCGACACCGGCCGCACCCAGGCCGACGCCCTCGGCCGCTGGGCCGCCGCCCATCCCGTCGACGCGATCTGGACGTCCCCGCTGTCCCGGGCCGTCGCCACCGCCGAGCCCGCCTGCCGCGCCCTCGGCCTCACCCCCCAGAGCGAACCCCACCTGCGCGAATGCGACTTCGGCGTGCTGGAGGGCCGTACACTCGCCGAGTTCGAGGCGGAGGACCCCGAGTGGGCCGCGGCCTACCGGGCCGACCCGGTGGAGCACTCCTTCCCCGGCGCCGAGGACCCGCTGGCCGCGGCGGCCCGTGGCGTGCGAGCCCTGCGGGACATCGCCGCCGCCCACCCCGGCGAACGCGTCCTGGTCGTCGCCCACAACACCCTGCTGCGGCTGGTGCTGTGCACCCTGCTGTCGATCCCGGTGAGCGAGTACCGCAGAGTGCTCCCGCGGTTGCGGAACGCGGCGATCAGCGAACTGCGCATGAACCCCGACGGATCCGCCGCACTCCTCTCACTCAATGTGCCGTGCGAGGCTCATGTGCCGTAGCACTATGGGCACATGACGCAGATCGACACATCGGTGCCGCACTCGGCCCGGATCTGGAACTACTGGCTGGGCGGCAAGGACAACTACCCGGTGGACGAGGCGGCCGGTGACGCGTACACCGCCGTCTTCCCCGGCATCGTCACCATCGCCCGCAGCAGCCGCGCCTTCCTGGGACGCAGTATCCGGTACCTCGTCCAGGAGGCCGGCGTGCGGCAGTTCCTCGACGTCGGCACCGGCCTGCCGACCGTCGACAACACCCACGAGGTCGCCCAGCGGCTCGCCCCGGACGCGCGGATCGTCTACGTGGACAACGACCCGCTGGTCCTCGCGCACGCCCGCGCCCTGCTCACCTCCACCTCCGAGGGTGCGACGGCCTACGAGCCCATCAGCCTCTTCGAGCCCGAGGAGATCCTCGCGGCCGCCGGCAAGACCCTCGACCTCACCCGCCCCACCGCACTGATACTCAGCGGCATCCTGGGGCACGTGGCCGACTACGACCAGGCCCGCGACCTGGTCCGCCGCCTCCTGGCCGGGCTTGCCCCGGGCAGTCATCTCTCCCTCAACGAGGGCTCCCGCGGCACGGATCCGGCCTACGAACAGGCCCAGGACGCCTACAACGAGACGGGCGCGGTCCCGTACTTCCTGCGGCCGGTGGAGCAGATCGAGGCGTTCTTCGAGGGCTTGGAGCTGGTGGAACCCGGCGTGGTCTCGGTGCCGCTGTGGCACCCCGAGCCGGGCGCGTCGACCGAGCCGATAGGCCAGCACGGCGGCCTGGGCCGCAAGCCGTAGCGTGCCCATGGGAAACCCCCGCGAGTCACGTCCTCGCGGGGGCTTCCTTCCATCCGCCTGCCGTTCGTGAAGGGTGAGAAGACGATCACGAGGCAGGACGCTTCACGGCCTCAGGGGGCCATCAGCAGCACATCCGCCCGGGACTTGGCGGCCTCGTAACGCCGGGCCACGTCCTGCCAGTTGACGACCTGCCACATGGCCTCGATGAAGTCGACCTTCTGGTTGCGGTACTGCAGGTAGAAGGCGTGCTCCCAGGCGTCGAAGACGAGGATCGGGGTGGCGCCCTGGCCGACGTTGCCCTGGTGGTCGTAGACCTGCTCCACGATCAGCCGCCCGCTCAGCGGCTCGTAGGCGAGCACGCCCCAGCCCGAACCCTGCGTGGTGGCCGATGCCTTGGACAACTGGGTCTTGAAGTTCGCGAAGGACCCGAAGGACTCGGTGATCGCGTCCGCCAGCTCGCCCACCCCGTCCTGCGCCAGCGGCTCGCCGCCGCCGTCCTTCGGGCCGGTCATGTTCTGCCAGTAGATGCTGTGCAGGATGTGCCCGGACAGGTGGAAGGCCAGGTTCTTCTCCAGCCCGTTGATCGACCCCCACGTCTCCTTGTCCCGCGCCTCGGCGAGCTGCTCCAGCGTGTCGTTGGCGCCCTTCACATAGGCGGCGTGGTGCTTGTCGTGGTGCAGCTCGATGATCTCGGGGCTGATCACGGGGGCGAGCGCGGAGTAGTCGTAAGGCAGTTCGGGCAACGTGTAGACGGGCATGGGCGGGATCCCCTCCGGACCTTATTGCAACTGGCTTGCAGGTACAAGCTAACAGCAAGAAGGGGGCCGGGCTGGGCAGACGCGCGGATCGGCGGTGTGCGGCCGGTGGAGCGCGACCTACTATCGGTCCTCGTAGGAAAAGGGGGGCGACCATGGGGCCCGAGATCGCCGAACTCGCCAGAATCGCGGGAACGACGATGGTGACGCTGATGACCGGCCAGGCCTGGGAATCGGCCCGCGAGGGCCTCGTCTCCCTCTGGCAGCGCTTCCAGCCCGACCGCGCGGAGGCCGTCGGCGGCGAACTGGAGGCCACCCGCGAGGACCTCCTGCTCGCCCGGCGGACCGGTGACGACGACACCGAGTCCGAACTCACCGCCGAGTGGCAGGCGAGGGTCCGACGGCTCCTGGTCGCCCGGCCCGAGGTCGCCGACGAACTGCGCAGGATCCTCGCGGAATTGAGCCCCCAGCCCCCGGAGGCGCAGTCCGTGGTGGAGGTCCGGCTGCGCGCCGAGGTCTCCGGCAGCGGCCGGGTCTACCAGGCCGGACGCGACCAGAACATCACCGAGCGATGAGCGAGCTCGGCGCCCGGGCCTCCGGGCAGGGACGGATCTTCCAGACCTCCGGCGACCAGTACATCGAGGAACACCACCATCACTACGGTGCCGGTGCGGGCGGCCCGCTGTTCGGACGGGCGGCCGGGCCCCCGGCGGGTGCCGGGCCGACCGCTCCCGACTCCGTACGGATGCCGCTGGTCGGCCGGGCGCCGGGCATCCTGCGCGACCGTGAGCAACTCCGCGAGACGCTCGGCGCGGCCGTCGCCGGGTCCGGCGGTGAGGTGCACGTCGTGCACGGCATGGGCGGCTGCGGCAAGACCGCGCTGGCGTACTGGCTCTTCAACGAGGCGGTACGCGAGCACGGGCGGGTGGGCTTCTGGGTCAACGCGTCCGAGCGGATGTCCCTGCGGGCAGGGATGCTGGCGGTGGCGGGGGACCGCGGTGCCGAAGCAGGTGAGCTCGCAGCCGCCGCAGCGGGCCGGCGCGCCGCCGCCGACCTCGTCTGGCACTACCTCGACCACTCCAGCGACCCCTGGCTTCTCGTCCTCGACAACGCCGACGACCCGACGGTCCTGGAGAGCGGTGCGTGGCTCCGGCCCAGTGACCGCGGCACGGTGCTGGTCACGACCCGCCACGCCACGTCGCCGCTGTGGCGCGGACCGGGCGTTCACCGACACGCCCTCGGCCTCCTGCCGTTGGAGGACGCGGCCCAGGTGCTGTGCGACCTGGCGCCGGAAGCGGGCGACCTGGAGGCGGCCCGGAAGGTCGCCGCGCGCCTCGGCCGCCTGCCGCTCGCCCTCACGCTGGCCGGGTCCCACCTTGCCCACCAACTCCTGGAGTCGTGGTCCATGGACGAGTACGACCGCAAGCTCGGCGAGGAGTCGACGTTGATCGTCGACCAGGGTGCCGCCGGGCGGGGTGGCAGCCAGTCCCGTCATCTGGTGGGCCGGACGTGGCAGTTGTCGCTGGACGCCCTGGCGCAGCAGGGGCTCCCCGAGGCGACGACGCTGTTGCGGTTGCTGTCGTTCCTGGCCGCGGATCCCGTGCCGTTGAGCGTGCTGGTGCCGGTGGCCCGGGGAGAGTTGACCGTCGACGGACTCGAACCCGCCCTTCGCCCCGAGCAGTTGGAACCGGCGCTGAAGGGTCTGATCGACCACTCGCTGGCCGAACTGGTCACTGTGGACGGGGTGCGCTGCGTGCGGGCCCACGGGGTGCTGCTCGACAGCGTCGCCGGGGGAGTGCCCGAGGACCGGCGGGCGATCGTCGAGACAGCTGCCGCCTCGCTCCTGGAGGCCGCCCTGCCCGGCGAGGGCTCCGACTCTCCCGCGGCGCGCAGCAGGCTCGCTCTGCTGACACCGCACGTGACGAGACTGCTCGGGGTGGCTGCTGACGAACGGACCGCGACCCTCGCGGTGCGGGTCCTGCGGCAGGTCTACGAGTCGGGGGACTACGCGGGGGCACTGGCGCTCGCGCCCACGGTCGTCGAGGCGGTCCGGGGCGTCCTGGGCGCCGAGCACCGGCTGGCCCTGGAGGCCGAACACCTGCAGGGCACGGCGTTGTTCCGGATGGGTCGGTTCGCCGAATCGGAGAAGCTGCACCGCCGGGTACTGGAACGCCGGGAGACCCTGCTCGGGGCCGATGACGTGGATACGCTCCACAGCTGCGCCGCTCTGTCACAACCGCTGGATCTCCTCGACCGCGACGAGGAGTCGGAACGCTGGAAGCGACGAGCCCTCGACGGCTACCGGCGGGTGCTGGGGGAAGACAGCCGGGAGGCGTTGTTCATCTGGTGCGGGCTGATCGAGGTCCTGCCGCAACTGCGCAAGGAACAGGAACTGGAGGAGGAAGGCCCCGCACTCCTGAGGGCCTGCGAGCGTGCCCTGCCGCCGGACCACCCCACGACGATTCTCGCCCGTCACAACTACGCCTACGGCCTGTTCGAGTTCGGCCGCCACGAAGAAGCCGAACCGATGGCCCGCCAGGTGCTGGCCGACCGGATCCGGCTCCAGGGCCCGGACCACCCCCTCACCCTGTCGGCCACATCCCTCAACGCCCGGATCACCCATGGCCTGGGCAGGACCGACGAGGCCATCAGGATGATGAAGGAACTGTCCGAACACCGGGCACGGGTGCTCGGACGCGAGCACCCGTTCGCCGCGCACGACCGGGCCTGGGTCGCCACCTGGCAGGCCGAGGCCCGGGGCTGAGTCAGGCCTCGGCCCTGGCGCGCGCCCGCTGCCACCCGTACCCGACCCCCGCCAGAACCAGGATCATCCCGCCGGTCGAGTACAGCTGCACCCGCGTGTCCGGCTCCCGGGCCATCAGGACGAAGACCGCGGCCATGCCGGCCAGGGCGACCCAGGTCAGCCACGGGAACGCCCACATGCGCACGGCCAGCTTCTCGGGCGCCTCGCGCTCCAGGCGGCGACGCAGGCGCAGCTGAGAGACGGCGATGAAGATCCAGACGGCCAGGATCACCGCACCGATCATGTTCAGCAGCCAGGCGAAGACGTCGTTCGGCCGCCAGTAGCTCAGCAGCACGCACAGGAACCCGAACACCGAGGACGCCAGCACGGCGATCCGCGGCACCCCGCCCGAGACCCGGCCAAGAGCCTTCGGGCCCTGCCCACGCTCCACCAGCGAGTAGGCGATGCGGGAGGCACCGTAGATGTTGGCGTTCATCGCGGACAGCAGCGCGACCAGCACGACCACGTTCATCAGCTGACCGGCGCCCGGGATGCCGAGCTGGTCGAGGGCGGCGACGTACGGGCCCTTCTCGACGACCTCCTTGGAGTCCCAGGGGACGAGCGTGACGATGACGGCCATCGAGCCGATGTAGAACAGCGCGATGCGCCACATCGCCGTACGGACCGCGCTCGCGACGCCCTTCACGGGGTTCTCCGACTCGGCGGCCGCGATGGTGACCGTCTCCAGGCCGCCGTAGGCGAAGACCGAGGCGAGCAGGCCGATGACCAGGCCCTCACCGCCGTTGGGCAGGAAGTCGGTGAGGTGGCTCGCGCCCGGCGAGTCCGTGCCCGGCAGGACACCCGCGATCGCCAGGACGCCGAGCACCAGGAACAGGCTGATCGCGCCGACCTTCAGCGCCGCGAACCAGAACTCGAACTCGCCGAAGTTCTTCACGGCGGCCAGGTTCGTGCCGCAGAAGACGACCATGAACAGCGCCACCCACGCCCACTCCGGCGTACCCGGCAGCCAGCCACTGACGATCTTCGCGGCGCCGATGCCCTCCAGGCCGACGGCCGTGCAGAGCAGCACCCAGAAGGACCAGCCGGCGGTGAATCCCGCCCAGGGTCCGATCGCCCGCTCGGCGTGCGCCGAGAACGACCCCGACGACGGATACGCGGCCGACATCTCGCCGAGCATCCGCATCACCAGCATCACGAGGACACCGGACAGGGCGTAGGCGACCACGATCGACGGACCGGCCGCGGCGATACCGGCACCGGAGCCGACGAACAGACCGGCCCCGATCACCCCGCCGAGGGCGATCATCGACAGGTGGCGCTGCTTCAGGCCATGGGAGAGGGAGACGTCGTCCGCGCTGGGCGGCGTCCCCGTGGTGGTGCTGCTGGGCATGGGCGCGGCTCGTCCTATGCGTGAGAGGCGTACGAGGGCAAAACGCCGCCAGTCTCGGATGCCTCTCCGCCTGACGAAGAGGCATCCCACCATGTGGACGGTCCTGTCGCTCTGTGTGGCTAGGCGGCGACCGGCGTGTAATGCGAGGCGTCGCCCTCGATGGCGTAGCTCTCCTTGCCCTCGATGCCCACGGGGACGTCCCCGGCGACGGTCACCCGGTGCAGGCGCCGGGGCCGGCCGTCGTAGTTGTCGACGGCGTAGTGCTGGGTGATGCGGTTGTCGAACAGGACGAGCTGGTTCGGCGACCAGCGGTGGCGCAGGATGTTCTCCGGCCGGGTGACGTACGCCTGGAGCAGGTCGAGGATCTTGCGGGACTCGCCGGCCGACAGGCCCACGATCCGCTGGGCGAAACCGCCGATGAACAGCCCGCGCTCGCCGGTCAGCGGATGGACGCGGACCACCGGGTGGACCGTGCGGTACTTGATCGAGGTGAACTGGGCGCGCCGGGCGGACTGCTCCTCGTCGACGTCCTCCTCCGGGACGGCGTAGTCGTAGTCGTTGGTGTGCTCGGCCCACAGGCTGTCGGCGAGGCCGCGCAGCGACTCGGGCAGGTTGCGGTAGGCGGCCGCCGAGCTGGCGATCAGGGTCTCGCCGCCGTAGGGCGGGACGGTGATGCTGCGCAGGCTGGTGGCCTGCGGCGGGTTGAGGACGAAGGTGACGTCGGTGTGCCAGTGGTTGGCGGCCCGGCCGCCCTCGCTGTCGACGGGCAGCACGTTCGGGGCGCCGTCGACGGCGGACACCGTCGGGTGGGCGGTGGTGATGTCGCCGAAGTGGCGGACGAACGCCTGCTGGCCCGCGTCGTCCAGGCCCTCCGCGTCGAAGACCAGGGCCTTGTGGGCGTTGAGCGCCTCACGCAGGGCCGTGTAGGTCTCCTGGTCGAGGGGCTTGGTGATGTCCACGCCCTCGACGCGGGCGCCGATGTTCGCGGTGACCTTGTGGATCTCGATGGCCATGACGGGTTCCTTCCGGACGAGGGGGATCAGACGAGGGCGGGGGCGGTGACGTGCTGGTTGACGGGACGTGGGAGGCCGTAGCGCTCCCGCAGGGTGCGGCGGGCGCTGCCGTACTCGGTGCGGAGCAGTCCGCGGGCGCGCAGGATCGGGACGACGTGGTCGACGAAGGCCTCCAGGCCGGACGGCAGCACCGCGGGCATGATGTTGAAGCCGTCCGCGGCGCCCGACTCGAACCAGAGCTGGATCGTCTCGGCGACCTGCTCGGGCGTCCCGGCGAAGGTGAGATGCCCGCGGCCGCCGCCGAGCCGCCCGATCAGCTGCCGCACGGTGAGCCGGTCGCGCCGGGCCAGCCCCACGACGAGCGTGTAGCGGCTCTTGGCGCCCTCGATGGCGCTCTCCGGGGGCAGGTCGGAGGGGAGGGGGCCGTCCAGCTCCAGGGTGCCCGGGTCCAGGTGCAGCAGCCGCTCCAGGTGGCTGACGCCGTGCGCGTGCACGATGTGATCCTCCAGGACCCGCTCGTGTGCCCGCGCCTCGGCCTCCGTGGAGCCGATCACCGGGACGATGCCCGGCAGCACCTTGATGTGGTCGGCGTCCCGGCCTGCCGCTACGGTCCGGGCCTTGAGGTCGGCGTAGAAGGCCCGGGCGTCCTCGATGGTCTGCTGGGCGGTGAACACCGCCTCCGCGTACCGCGCGGCGAACCGCTTGCCGTCCTCGGAGGAGCCGGCCTGCACGAGCAGGGGGTAACCCTGGGGCGTGCGCGGCACGTTGAGCGCACCCTCGACGCTGAAGTAGCGGCCCTGGTGCCGGGGCGGGTGGATCTTCGCGTCGTCGCCCCACACGCCCGCCGCCTTGTCGGCGACGATCGCGTCGTCCTCCCAGCTGTCCCACAGCTTCAGCGCCACGTCGAGGAACTCGGCGGCCCGCGCGTACCGCTCGGCGTGCGCCGGCTCGGCGTCCAGACCGAAGTTGCGGGCGGCCTCGGCACCGGCGGTCGTGACGATGTTCCAGCCCGCACGGCCGCCGCTGAGGTGGTCCAGCGTGGCGAACTTCCGGGCCAGGTTGTACGGCGAGTTGTACGACGTGGAGGCCGTGGCGATCAGGCCGATGTGCTCGGTCGCCGTCGCCAGGGCGGTCAGCAGCGTGATCGGTTCCAGTGCCCCGGCGGGCCGCTGGCCGACACTGCTCCACAGTTGCGGGCCGTCGGCGAGGAACAGCGAGTCGAAGGTTCCGCGCTCGGCGATCCGGGCGAGCCGCACGTAGTGGGCCAGGTCCACATGCGCGTACGGGTCGCTCTCCGGCAGCCGCCACGATGCCTCGTGGTGACCGGTGTTCATCAGGAACGCGTTGAGGTGCAGCTGTCTGCGGGTCATCGGTGGTCCTCCGTGACACCGAGCGCGGCCAGCAGCCGCTCCCGGTACTCGCCGAGCAGGGGGTCGCGGTACGACCGCGGGTGCACGCGGTCGATGGTGAGGTCGAGGCCGATCCGGCCCTTCTCCAGGACGAGCACCCGGTCGGCGAGCACGATCGCCTCGTCCACGTCGTGGGTGACCAGCAGCACGGAGGGCCGGTGGCGCTCCCAGAGCTCCCGGAGCAGACCGTGCATCCGGATCCGGGTGAGCGCGTCCAGCGCCCCGAACGGCTCGTCGGCCAGCAGCAGTTCCGGCTCCCCTACGAGCGACCGGGCCAGGGCGGCGCGCTGGGCCTCACCGCCGGACAGCTGGCCCGGCCAGGCCCGCTCGCGGCCCTTCAGCCCCACCTCTTCCAGGGCTTCCCGGCCCTTGCGACCGGCGTCCTTGCCCTCCGCCCCGAGCAGCACGTTGTCGAGCACCCGCCGCCAGGGCAGCAGCCGGGAGTCCTGGAAGACCACCGACACCCGCTCGGGCGCGGTGAGCTGCCCGCTGCCGGTGACGCCGTGGTCGAGTCCGGCGATCGCCCGCAGCAGGGTGCTCTTGCCGGAGCCGCTGTGCCCGAGCAGGGCCGTCAGCTGTCCGGCGGGCAGATCGAGGTCGATGCCGTCGAGGACCGTGCGCCCGTCGAACGACCGGGTCAGGCCGCGCAGTTGGACGGCGGGCCGGGTCAGCTGCTCAGTGTGCGGCGCCATGACAGCACCCTCCGTTCGACGATACGGACCGCGCTGTCGGAGAGGAGGCCGAAGACGCCGTAGACGACCAGGCCGACGAGGATGACGTCCGTCTGGCCGTAGTTCTGCGCCTGGAACATCATGTAGCCGAGGCCGCTGGTGGCGTTGATCTGCTCCAGCACCACCAGGCCCAGCCAGGACCCGGTCACGCCGAGCCGCAGCCCGACGAAGAAGCCGGGCAGGGCACCGGGGACGACGACCTGCCGGATGAACTGGTACTTCGACAGGCCCTGGACCTCGGCGAGTTCCACGAAGCGGCTGTCGATGCCGGACAGCGCGGCGTGCGTGTTGAGGTAGATCGGGATGTAGACGACGATCGCGATGATGGCGATCTTGAAGGTCTCCCCGATGCCCAGCCACAGGATGAACAGCGGGATCAGACCGAGGGTGGGGATCGCCCGGTTGAGGTTGACCGTCCCGTCGATCAGGGCCTCACCGGTCCGGGTCAGCCCGGACGCCAGCGCCAGCAGGATCCCCACGGCCAGACCGATCGAGAAACCGGTGGCCGCGCGCTGCAACGACGTCAGGATGTCGTCCGGCAGCGTGCCCGCGGTCCACAGCCGGCTGCCCGTCTCCAGCACCGTCCACGGGGCCGGGATCGCGCCCGGGTCGAGCAGCCCGGCGGCGGAGGCGGCGCTCCACAACACGAGGACGGCCGCCGGCCCGACGAGCCGGGTGGCGGGCAGCCGCTTGCCGGGAGCCAGCCGCCGGCGCCTGCGCACCTGGTGCGTCCCCTCCACCGGGGTGAGCGCCGCGGGAACCTTCGCGGTCGTGTGCGTCGTCGTGGTCACGGCGGTCACCTCCGGTACTCCGCGGGCACGGCCTTGGCCGCGAGGGACTCGAAGCGGTGGTCGAAGAGCTCGGAGACGTCGAACTTCTTCACGAAGCCGCCCTCCGCGAGCAGATCGGCGGTCTCCTGCTCCCACCTGATGGCCTCGTCCCAGCGGGGCGGGAACAGCGGCTTGTTGGCCAACGCGGTGATGGCCTTCGCCTGGGGAAGCGTCAGGTTCTGCGTCCCGACGTAGAACTGCTTGTTCCACTCGTCGGGGTGCTCGTAGGTCCACACCTGGCCCTTCGCCCAGTACGGGATGTACGCGGCGATCGCGGCGGCCTTCGCCTTGTCGTTCAGCACCGAGACCGGCGCCCACAACAGGTTGAGCAGGTCCACCACGTCCGTGGTGATGGTGCGGGCCGACTTGTACTGCGCCAGATACGCGGGCGCCTGGGTGTTGGCGAGCGGGGCGATGTCCACCTGCCCGGACTGCAGGGCGGTGAGGAACTGGTTGCTGGTCAGCGGCACCAGCTCCACGTCGTCGTACGCCAGCCCGGCCTTCTTCAGCGCCCGCAGCAGGACGACGCCCTGTGCCTGGCCCTGGGAGAAGGCGAGCCGCTTGCCCTTGAAACCGGCGACCGTACGGATGTCGCTGCCCGGCTTGGTGGCGAAGAGGTAGTTGGGTTTCCGGGTGATGTTGATCGCCACGATCTTGGCGTCGAAGCCCTGATAGTGCGCCTGGATCGGCGGAATGCCCGCGTTGTTGGCGACCTCGAGGGACTTCGCGCGGAAGGCGTTGATGACATCGGGACCCGCGCCGATGTTCAGCCAGTTGGCCACCTTGAACGGCAGATCCCGGAACCCGGCCAGTTCGAACTGGAGTTGCTGCGCGTTCTGGTACGAGGCGATCTTCAGGCTCGTACCGGCGGGAACCTTGGAGGCGAGGGGAGCGTCGGAGGCCTCTTCGGCGGCGGCACTGCTGTCCGCGCAGCCGCTCAGTCCGGCCGCCGCGGCCGTCACGCCGAGCAGCGAGGTCAGGAACAGACGCCGGTCGAGACCGGGCAGGGGAGGAGAGGACATGGGAGGACTCCCTGGGTATGGAAGGCGGCGGCACGGCACGCGGAATTCCGGACAGGAAAAGCCGGGCAGGGGAATTCACGTGAATTTCACACGGGAAGAAGAAGGCGCTCCGTGAACGGGCGCCTGGGCGCGTCAACGGGTCAGCAACAGAGAGTGCGACAGCTCGTGAGCGGGGTCATGAACAGGATGTTCCTGGTCAACAGCCCGTCCTGTCAACATTCCGAGTTTCTGAATTAAATAGCCTCAGGTGACGCGGCCAGCGGATCCCGATAGAGAACGTCGAGCGCCACCGAACCGCCGGCCACAGCCAGTACGGAATCCGTGAAACTGATCGGTGAGACGGTCGCGGCACGATCCGCTCCGACCTCTTCCCGCAGCGCGGCGAGACAGTCCGCCCGGTGCATGGCCCCGATCTCCGTCACGACCACCCGCTCGGGGTTGAGTACGTCCTGCAGCAGCCCGACCGCACGGCCCACCCGCCGCGACCGCTCCCGCAGCAGCCGCCCGGCCACCGGGTCACCGGCCGCCGCGGCGGAGACCACATGCATCGGGTTCACCCCGTCGACGATCCCCGCCTCCCGGGCCAGCCGGCACAGCGTCCGCTCGCTCAGCTCCACCTGGAGGCAGCCCACCCGGCCGCACGCGCAGGGCTCCGTGCCGCCCGGCACCGGCAGATGGGCGATCGTCCCCGCCTGCGAGCGCGGTCCGTGGTGCACCTCGTCATGGGTGGCGAACGCCGAGTCGACCACATTGCCCGCGAACAGATGCAGCACACTGCGGCTGCCCCGCGCCCGCCCGAACAACCGCTCCGCGTTCACCAACGCCCGCGCGTGCCCGTCGACATGCACCGGCAGCCCGGTGCGCGCCCCGAGTACCTTGCGCACCTGCACCTCGCGCCAGCCGAGCAGTTGATGCTCCACGACGGTGCCCGAGTCCCGGTCCACCCAGCCGCCCGCCGCGAACCCGACCCCCAGCGCCCTGCTGCGGGGAGCCCCGGCGAGCAGCGCCGCCAGCGCGTGGGCGGCCCGGCCCAGCACCCGTGCGGGCTCGGTGCCCACGTGCTTCACCTCGCTGCGGGCCACCACCCGCCCACGCAGATCCAGCAACGCGACCGTGGTGTACGGCACCGCCACGTGCACGCCGCCCACCACGAACCGGGAGTCGTCCAGATCGACCGGCAGATGCGGCCGGCCCACGCCCTTGGAGCGCCGCAGCTCGGCGGACTCGCGGATGAGCCCCAACTCGGCGAAGCGGGCGCAGTAGTCGGTCACCGACGCCGGCGACAGGCCGGTCAGCCGGGCGATGGTGCTGCGCGCGACCGGCCCGTGCTCCAGCACGGACCGCAGGACGACGCTCGCGCTGGTGCGACGCCGGTCGCTGTCGGCGACACGGGGGATGGGGGACGTCAGAAGGGGAGCCGCGGTACGGGGCATGGGAATCTTCCTGGAGGCCGGTCCGACACTGCGCCGTTTCGATCGGCGAGCCGGATTCCTCCGCCTCGCCTCACCGAGGGCGGCGACAGGTGGCCGTGCCCTGGCGTCGCAGGTCGACGTAGCGACGCGACGAGAAGTACCGGGCCTGGGCAACCATGTCCGCGACGCTAGCAAAACGGCCCCGGGCTGCCCAGACGGCGACCGACGGGCGAGACGGCGCTGTCGGCGGCTTTGGCGGAAACCTACAGACGCCCCGATGTCCCGCTCCCGTGGCACACGGCACCCCATCACCGTGACCGGCATCACGCCGTACTCGCTGTAACCCGCATCCTTTGTTCGAAGCCGACCAACGGCCTGTCCGCGCCTTTGTCGAGCGCTGACGGTGATCGGGGCGAGGGCGCTGGGATAGCGTCACGGTGTCCCGACCGGCCCTCACTCTCGCGGAGTCCCCATGAGCACCGCTGCCGCCACACCCGCCAGCACCGGACAGGTCCTCGCCGACCTGCTCCCCTCCTCCAGAGTCCGGGACGCGGCCCTCGTGCTCGGCGGCGCCGCGCTCACCGGCCTCGCCGCCCAGATCTCCGTGCCCGTGCCGGGCTCTCCGGTCCCGGTGACCGGCCAGACGTTCGCCGCGCTGCTCGTCGGCACGTCCCTCGGCGCCGGCCGCGGCTTCCTCGCGCTCGCGCTGTACGCCCTGGCCGGCATCGCCGGTGTGCCGTGGTTCGCCGGCGCCTCCTCCGGTGTCGCGCCCTCCTTCGGCTACATCCTCGGCATGATCCTCGCCTCCACCGTCGTCGGCGCCCTGGCCCGCCGCGGCGCCGACCGCTCGGTGCTGCGCATGGCCGGCACGATGCTGGTGGGTGAGGCGATCATCTACGCCATCGGCGTGCCCTACCTGGCCCTCGCCACCGGCATGTCCGCCACCGCCGCGATCGCGGCCGGCCTCACGCCGTTCCTCATCGGCGACGCGCTGAAGGCGGCGCTGGCCATGGGCGCCCTGCCGACGGCCTGGAAGTTCGCGAACAAGCGCTGACACCGTAGGCGTTGCCGAGAGGCCCGCCGGGAGCACGATGCCCCCGGCGGGCCTCTCTGCGTACGCGGTGACGCAACAGACGGCCGATTCAGCCCTCCTGGGCCCCCGGCCGCCGCCGTTGCGACCACCACATTCCGGCCACGCCCGCCGCGAGCAGCGACGCGCCGGCCGCGCCCAGCGGCAGCAGATCACGGGCCGGACCGGTCTTCGGCAGTTCCTTGCCGCCCGGGCCCGCCGGTTCGTTGTCGGTGCCGAGCAGCAGGGGCGTGGCAGGGGCGTCCGGGGACGGGTTGCTCGTGCCGAACGGCACCGGGCCCTGCTGCCAGAACGTCTTCTTCCCGTCGCTCGTCTGCACGGGCAGGCAGATCTTCCCGGTTTTTCCGAGGTCGAACGTCGCGTCGACGGCGTACGACTTCGCCTTTCCGGCCGCGAGATTGTCGATCGGGCATGCGAATCCGCTGTTCGAACCCTCCGGAAGTCCCTTCTCGGGTATCGCCGAACACCCCTCGACACCCTTGACGACAAGCCCGTCGAAACCGACGACCAACAGCCTGATCTTCCCGCTGTCCTTGCTCCCCTCGTTCTTCACCGTGGCGGTAATCGCCGTCTTTTCGGAACTGTTGTCGACCGAGATCTTCCCGGGCAGCAGCGTGGTGAGCTTCACCCCCGCCGGTGCCTCGTCGACCGCCTTTCCCCCCTTGGCACTTGCGGGTCCTTCGTCCTCCGCGCCGGCCGTACCGGAAAGGATCATCACCGCCGAGAAAGATGCCATGACCAGCGATCCCGCGACCGCTGTCGTGTGACGAGAACTCATGTTCGTCCCCCCTTGCGTCCCCCTGGGCTGCGCCTGAATTCGCAGCACTGAAAGAGGTACCACAAGATTTCCCCGCACTATCCTGGTACGGCACGAAGTGTGACCGTTGTGTTTCACTGGAGTCGGTCACGGCGTCGTGGAGGGGGTGCAGCGAATTGCCGGGGAATGCGAACAGCGGCGGTGTTCCAGGGGCATTGGTGGCGGGACGCTATCGGTTGGTCGAGAGTATCGGCCAGGGGGGAATGGGGCGGGTGTGGCGAGCCGCCGACGAAATACTCGACCGGCCGGTCGCCGTCAAGGAAATGCGGATCGACGGACATGACGCGGAGGACAGCAGGACCCGCCGTGAACGCACCCTGCGCGAGGCCAGGGCCACAGCCCGGATCGACCACCCCAACGTCGTACGGGTCTACGACGTGGTCGACGAGGGCGAACGCCTGTGGATCGTCATGGAGTTGGTGGCGGGCCGCTCCCTCGAACGGATCCTCGCGGAGACAGGCCCGCTGAGCCCCGGCGGGACGGCCCGCATCGGACTCGGTCTGGTCGCGGCGCTGCGGCAGGTGCACGAACGGGGCGTACTGCACCGCGACATCAAGCCCGGAAACGTCCTCGTGGAGCACGCGGACGGCGTGGCCGGGTCCGGACGCGGCAACGGCACCGGTTCCGGCCGCGGAGGGCGGATCGTCCTCACGGACTTCGGGATCGCCGCGATCCAGGACGCCAAGGCGCTCACCATGGTCGGCATGCTCGTCGGCTCGCCCGACTACATGGCCCCGGAGCGCATCTCCGGCCGCCCCCAGGGCCCGCCGTCCGACATCTGGTCCCTCGGCGCGACCCTCTGCGCGGCCCTGGGCGGCCGCTCCCCGTTCTCCCGCGACACCACACTGGCGACCCTGCACGCGGTCCTGTACGAGGAGCCGGAACTGCCCGCCGCGTCGGGCCCGTTGCGGGACATCCTGACGTCCCTGCTGGCCAAGGACCCGTCGGCCCGCCCGGACCTGGAGGCTCTGCAGACGGCACTGGAGCCGGTGGCGTTCCCAACTCCGACGCCGACGGTGGCCGTGGGGGTGGGGGACTCGGAGCGGGAGCCGGGGACGAAGACTGCGGCGGGGGAGGGGACTGCGCCGCGCCGGGAGCCGGGGCCTGTGGCGGACGAGGAGTCCGCGCCGCGTCGGGAGCAGGGCTCTGTGGCGGCGGAGGAGTCTGCGTCGCGTCGGGCGCCGGAGTCCGCGGCGGGGGAGGGGGCTGCGTCGCGTCGGGAGCCGGAGCGTGTGGCGGGCGAGGAGCCCGCGCCCCGTCCGAAGCCCGCCCCCGGCCTCCCGACCACCCTCGGCGGACGACAAGCAGCCCCGGAGCCGCAGTCGCGGACACCCCTTCCCGCACCCGCGCCCGAATCACCCACTCCCGCCTACCTCCCCGCCCCCGGCTCACCCACGCCCGCCCACCTCCCCGCGCCCCCGGACCCCCGCAGCCCCGCCCCCGTCCGGGAGCCGCATCACCACCCACACCCCACACCCACGAAGACGCCCGCGACTTCTCAGGCCCCCGTCTCCCTCCCTCGCGCACAGGCACAGGCGGAGACCGAGTGCCGTCCCCACCCCACCCCCCTGCCGATGCCGCCGGGCGAACTCCCCGGGCCGGCCGTCCCGGCCACTCCCCGCCCGCACCCGCACCCCCGTCGCCGTCGCCGTACGGCGCTCACCGCCGCGGCGGCCACCCTCGCCACCGCCGGCACCGTCGCGGCGATCCTGCTGGCGACGTCATCCGGCTCACCCGGCGACGGCGACGAGACTCCCCGCGCGGGTTCCTCGGCGTCCGCGCCGGCCACCACCGGGGACACCACCGGCAACACCAGCCCCTCGGCCACCGTCGAGGGCACGGCCAGGCCGCAGACCCTCCCGCCCGGCACGCACCGGGAGGCCGGTGGGTTCGCCTGGGCGACACCCGACGGCTGGCGACGGGACGTGAAGACGGGCGCGGAGGTGCACTACACCTCCCCGGAAGGCTCCCAGGAGCTGGTCGGCAAGTCCTCCCTGGCCCGCGGCGACCTGCTGGAGACCTGGCAGACCTCGGAGCGCAACGCCCACCAGGGCCAGGACTACCGCAAGATCCGCCTGGAGGAGACGACGTTCCGCGGCCACCCGGCGGTGGTGTGGGAGTACACGTTCACGCTGAAGGGCGTCCACTGGCACGCCCGCCTGCTCGGCTTCAATGTGACGGGCAAGTCGTACCAGGTCAACACGTGGTACGAGGCCGGGATCGAGCAGGAGGCACTCGCCACCTACGAGAAGGTCAGGGACAGCTTCACGGTGCTGTAGGCCGCTTCAGGCAGGCGTGGGGAAACGAGAAGGGGCCCGCGGCGCGCGCGACAGCACGCACCACGGGCCCCCGTTCACGACGAACGGCGAGCGGCAGGAGGATCAGCCGGCCGACACCTCGTTGCGCTCCTCACCCTGGACCTGCGGGGCATCGGCGGCCGGACGCCCCCCGCGCACCCCCTTCTTCACGAAGGCGATGACGAGCACCACCGCCGCGACGAGCAGCGACAGCAGGATGGTCTGGCGCCCGTCGTGCTCGGTGTCGGTGAGCATGTAACCGAGGATGAACACGATCAGCGCGGCAGTCGCCCAGGTCAGGTACGGGTACAGCCACATCTTCACGACGAGCTTCTCGGGTGCCTCGGCCTTGATGATCTTCCGCATGCGCAGCTGGGAGAAGCAGATCACCAGCCACACGAACAGGGCGACCGCACCACTGGAGTTCACCAGGAACAGGAAGACCGAGTCCGGGAACTTGTAGTTGAAGAACACGGCCACGAAGCCGAAGGCGACCGACGCGAGGATCGCCGTGCGCGGCACGCCGTTGGAGGTCGTGCGGGCGAAGGCCTTCGGCGCGTCACCGCGCTGGCCGAGGGAGAAGGCCATGCGGGAGGCGGTGTAGAGACCGGAGTTCAGACAGGACAGCACCGAGGTCAGCACGATGAAGTTCATGATCTGACCGGCGTGCGCGATGCCGAGGGAGTCCAGCGCGGCGACGTAGGAGCCGTCCTTGGTGATGGACTTGCTGTCCCACGGCAGCAGGCACACGACGACGGCGATCGAGCCGAGGTAGAAGACGGCGACACGCCAGATGATGCTGTTGGTGGCCTTGGTGACGGCCTGCCGGGGGTTCTCGGACTCACCGGCGGCCAGGGTGGCGATCTCGCTGCCCATGAAGGAGAAGACGACGAGCAGCACACCGGTGAGGATGGCGCCGGCCCCGTTGGGCAGGAAGCCGCCGTGCGCGGTCAGGTTGCTCACCCCGGCCTGCTCACTGTCCACGCCGGGCAGCAGCCCGAACACGGCCAGTCCGCCGATGACGATGAACGCGGCGATGGCGACGACCTTGATGCCCGCGAACCAGAACTCGAACTCGCCGTAGGAGCCGACGGAGACCAGGTTGGTGGCGGTCAGCACCAGCATCACGATCAGGGCCCAGCCCCACTGGGGCACGGCCGGTATCCAGCCCTCCAGGATCACCGCACCGGCGGTCGCCTCGACCGCCAGCACGACGACCCAGAAGAACCAGTACAGCCAGCCGATGGAGAAACCGGCCCAGGACCCGAGGGCCCGGTCGGCGTGCGCGGAGAAGGAACCCGAGGTGGGGTTGGCGGCCGACATCTCACCGAGCATCCGCATCACCAGCACCACGAGCGTGCCGACGAGGGCGTACGACAGCAGGATGCCGGGTCCGGCGGTGGCGATACCGGAGCTGGACCCCACGAAGAGGCCGGCGCCGATGACACCGCCGATGGCGATCATCGAAAGATGCCGGTTCTTGAGCCCGGCCTGCAGCCCGGAGCCCTCGGCTCCGGGTTCTCCGGGCCCTCCGGGGTCGTTTCCGGTCTCGTTCAGAGTCGGCTGCGAGGTCATGGAACGGATTTCCTTTGCGCCGGGGAGCTGTACTTCCGTACGAACGCACGAGCCGCACGAACGGGGTGTTTCGCGGCATGGCGGTGTACGGGGGGGCTCGTACGAGCGGTGTACGAGCCGGTCCAGTGAATCGGAGGCGAACGGCTAGGAGAACCTCTGAATCCAGATTGTTACTTGAGGTTTTCCTGAGCTTCCGTAATGCGGCTCACATTCGCCCAGGGTTTTCATGAGCGCCACCCCGCGCGCCTTCCCCGAAACACCCGTGTCACACTCGTCCCATGCGCGTGTACCTCGGCTCGGACCATGCGGGCTACGAACTCAAGAACCACCTCGTCGAGTGGCTGAAGGCGGCGGGTCACGACCCCGTCGACTGCGGCCCGCACATCTACGACGCCCAGGACGACTACCCGCCCTTCTGCCTCCGCGCAGCGGAGCGCACGGCCGCGGACCCCGAGGCCCTCGGCGTCGTCATCGGCGGCTCGGGCAACGGCGAGCAGATCGCCGCGAACAAGGTCAAGGGCGTCCGTGCGGCCCTCGCCTGGAGTGAGGAGACGGCGTCCCTGGGCCGCCAGCACAACAACGCGAACGTCGTCGCGGTGGGCGCGCGCATGCACTCGCAGGACGAGGCGACGAAGTTCGTGGAGATCTTCCTCGGCACGCCGTTCTCGGGTGACGAACGCCACATTCGCCGGATCGACATGCTGTCGGCCTACGAAACGACCGGCGACCTCCCCCCGATCCCGCCGCACCACCCGCAGCAGTAACCCACCGGCCCCTGCGCCCCACCCCGGAGAGACCGGGCGGACGCTCCTGAGGGGGTGGCGAGGAAGCCCCTGAGGGGGTGGCGACGAAGCCCCTGAGGGGGGCGACGAAGCCCCCGAGGGGTGGGGACGAAGCCCGCGAGGGGTGGGGACGAAAGCCCCCGAGGGGGCCGCACTGATGCTCGACACGACAGTTGCCTCGGTAGGACCGTAGGCGTTGAACATCTTTCTGCCCGGAGCCCAGCGGGCCACCAATTCCGGCGGACCAGGTGGTAGCCGACGGGCGCGCCCTCGCCGGGACTTTGCCGGGCGAGAGTGAGTATCTCCGGATAGCTGGCGCGAGAGGCTGCTGCGG